>NZ_JBHUDX010000064.1:0-109620 GCF_042678285.1 Streptomyces caeni | reverse complement strand
GCCATGGCTCAATCCTTTCATGGAATCGAGCCTCCACCTGACACGGGGCGGTTCAGTACCGCCGGGGTCAGAGCGAGGCGGCCGGTCACGACCAAGGACTTCCTGCGCCTCTCCAATTGCCAGCCATCGGTCGCACGACCCCATCGCAGCCCCCTGTCCGCCGTCCACGCGCAACGACACCGCCGCACGCCCATCCGACCTTCACGCCACCGTCAACGGCCCGCGCACCCCAGCGGCAACGAGATCCGTCCCACCCAGCACGCCCGCTCACCTGACGGACCGCCAGCTCCGATCCAGCGCGGATCCAGCAGCGGATACAGCGACGGGGGCGACCCTGGATGGGGCCGACCCCGCCTGACCTGCACATTTGCCACATCGGCCACGTCGATGCTATGGGGTCCGCTAAACGTTGAAGCGGAACTCCACCACATCCCCGTCCTGCATCACGTAGTCCTTGCCCTCCATCCGCGCCTTGCCCTTGGCGCGGGCCTCGGCGACCGAGCCCGTGGCGACCAGGTCCTCGAAGGAGATGACCTCCGCCTTGATGAAGCCCTTCTGGAAGTCGGTGTGGATGACACCGGCGGCCTCGGGGGCGGTGGCGCCCTTCTTGATCGTCCAGGCGCGGGCCTCCTTCGGGCCCGCCGTGAGGTACGTCTGCAGGCCCAGGGTGTCGAAGCCGACGCGGGCCAGGGTCGCCAGGCCCGGCTCGTCCTGGCCGACCGACTGCAGGAGTTCGAGTGCCTCGTCCTCGTCCAGCTCGGCGAGGTCCGCCTCCAGCTTGGCGTTGAGGAAGATCGCCTCGGCGGGGGCCACCAGGGCGCGCTGCTCGTCCTTGAAGGCGTCGTCCGTCAGCTCGTCCTCGTCGACGTTGAAGACGTAGAGGAAGGGCTTGGTGGTCAGCAGGTGCAGGTCGTGGAGGGGCTCCGCGCGCTCGGTGCCCTGGACGATGCCGTGTGCGAACAGGGTGTCGCCCTTGTCCAGGATCTCCTTCGCCTCCTCGACGGCCTTCACCTTCGGGGCGACGTCCTTCTTGATCCGCGACTCCTTCTGGAGGCGTGGCAGCACCTTCTCGATCGTCTGTACGTCCGCGAGGATCAGCTCGGTGTTGATCGTCTCGATGTCCTCCTTGGGCGAGACCCTGCCGTCCACGTGCACGACGTTCTCGTCCTTGAAGGCGCGGATGACCTGGCAGATCGCGTCGGACTCACGAATGTGCGCGAGGAACTTGTTGCCCAGGCCCTCACCCTCGCTCGCGCCGCGCACGATGCCCGCGATGTCGACGAAGTCGACCGTCGCCGGGAGGATCCGCTGCGAGCCGAAGATTTCGGCCAGCTTGGTGAGACGGGCGTCGGGGACGCCGACCACGCCGACGTTCGGCTCGATCGTGGCGAACGGGTAGTTGGCCGCCAGCACGTCGTTCTTGGTCAGGGCGTTGAACAGGGTCGACTTGCCGACATTGGGCAGACCGACGATTCCGATCGTGAGCGACACGTTGCGACTTCCCGTACGTGAGAGAGGAGGACTGGACTGGGCTGGGTGGGCCCGGGTCCGTCAGGAGTGTGTGCGGGCCGATCCCCCAGTCTACGGCGTGTGCGGACTCTCCCCGGCGAGGTATCGAACGCTTGGCCAAGCTCGCGAACAACGGCGTGTCTGAGAGGTCATTCCGCACATAAACCGACCTAAGTTGGTCCAGTGGAGCAACACAGGACGCGACTTCCGCACCACGGACAGCGACGCGGTGCGCCTCTTCCCCCGCAGGGCCGCAGGGACGCGGCTGCGACGGGACGGTCCGGTGCTGCCGCCCGGCCCGGCGCCCCGGAACGGCAGCTGAGAGCCGGGAACACCGGCCCCCGGCGGCGTCCGCCGGCCCAGCGAGCACCCTCCTCGCCGACCGCTCCCACGGCACGGCGCCTGCCCAACCCCCGGCTCACCGGCCTCGGCGGCGGACTGTTCGGCATCGCCACGATGGCGGTTCTCGGATCCCTCGACCGGCTGCTGTTCGAGGGATCGCTCACCGTCTACGGGGTGCTGTTCCTGCCCGTGTGCGCACTGACCGCGCTGTGGGTGCGGCGCGGGGACCTGGTGGCCCCGCCCGTGGTGGTGCCGATCGCCTTCGCCGCCGGTCTGCTGACCGTGACCGACGGCGACAGCGGGCTCGCCGGACATCTGGTGGGGCTGTTCACCGCGCTCGCCACCCAGGCGGGCTGGCTGTACGGCGGCACCCTCATCGCGGGCGCCATCGCCACCGTGCGCAGGGTGCGGATGATGCGCCGCCGGGCGGCACAGCGCCGCGGCGCGGCCTGAGCGGCGTACCCACCGGTCGGCCACAGTGGCGGTGGCCCTGGCCGCTACCCTGCCTGCGCCGCCCTCATCGCGGCCCCGACGATCCCCGCGTTGTTCTGCAGCCGGGCCGGGACGATCTCCGCCTCGACGCCCTCGATCAGCGGCAGGAACTTGTGCGACTTGCGGCTGACTCCCCCGCCGATGATGAACAGCTCCGGGGAGAACAGCATCTCCACATGGGCGAGGTACTTCTGCACTCGGCGGGCCCAGTGCCCCCAGGTCAGGTTCTGGTCCTCCTTGGCCTTGGAGGAGGCGCGCTTCTCCGCGTCGTGGCCGTTGAGCCGCAGATGGCCCAGCTCCGTGTTCGGGACCAGGACGCCGTCGCTGAACAGGGCGCTGCCGATGCCCGTGCCGAAGGTGAGCAGGATGACCGTGCCCCGGCGGTCGCGGCCCGCCCCGAACTGCATCTCGGCCACACCGGCCGCGTCCGCGTCGTTCACCACGGTCACCGGGAGGCCGCCCAGGCGCTCGCCGAACAGGGCGCGCGCGTCCGTGTCGATCCAGCCGCTGTCGACGTTCGCCGCGGTGCGGATCGTGGAGCCGCCGGTGACCACGCCGGGGAACGTGATGCCGACCGGCCCCGTCCAGCCGAAGTGGCCGACGACCTCCTTCACTCCGTCGGCCACGCGGTCGGGCGTCGCCGGATGCGGGGTGAGCACCTTGAAGCGCTCGTCCGCCAGGGTGCCAAGGCCGAGGTCCACAGGAGCGCCCTTGATTCCGGACCCGCCGATGTCCACACCGAAGATCTGCATGCACACCACGGTACGGCGTGGGCCCCGGGGCCATGTTCCGGACGTGGCGTCACCTCCCGGACGGGACGTCACCTCCCGGACGGGACGTCACTTCCCGTCGGTGCGCTCCGCCGCGAGTGCCGCCGCCTCGGCGCGCAGGTCGCGGCGGAGTTCCTTGGGGAGCGAGAAGGTGATGGACTCCTCGGCCGCCTTGACGATCTCGACGCCCTCGAAGCCGTGCCCCGCGAGCCACTCCAGGACCTGCTCGACCAGGACCTCTGGAACGGAGGCGCCGGAGGTCACGCCGACCGTCGACACGTCCTCCAGCCACGCCTCGTCGATCTCGTCGGCGAAGTCCACGAGGTATGCCTCGCGCGCGCCGGCGAGCTTGGCGACCTCGACCAGCCGCTTGGAGTTGGAGGAGTTCCGCGAGCCGACCACGATCACCAGGTCCGCCTCGGCGCCCATCCGCTTCACGGCGAGCTGGCGGTTCTGCGTGGCGTAGCAGATGTCGTCGCTGGGCGGGGAGAGCAGCTGCGGGAACCGCTCCTTGAGCGCGTCGACCGTCTCCATGGTCTCGTCGACCGAGAGGGTGGTCTGGGACAGCCAGACGACCTTCGACGGGTCGCGCACCTCGACACCCGGGACGTCCTCGGGGCCGTCGACGAGCTGGATGTGGTCCGGGGCCTCGCCGGACGTCCCGATGACCTCCTCATGGCCCTCGTGGCCGATCAGGAGGATGTCGAAGTCCTCCTTGGCGAACCGGACGGCCTCCTTGTGGACCTTGGTGACCAGCGGGCAGGTCGCGTCGATGGTGGCCAGCCGGCCCCGCTCGGCCTCGTCGTGGACCACGGGCGCGACACCGTGCGCGGAGAACATGACGATGTTCCCCGGCGGCACCTCTTCCGTCCGCTCGACGAAGATCGCACCCTTCTTCTCCAGGGTCTGCACGACGTACTTGTTGTGGACGATCTCGTGGCGGACGTAGATCGGGGCCCCGTACTGCTCCAGGGCCTTCTCGACGGCGATCACGGCACGGTCGACGCCCGCGCAGTAGCCCCTGGGGGCGGCGAGCAGGACACGGCGGCCAGACGAAGCGGTCATGTGCACCATCGTAAGGCCGTGCCCGGCGGCTCCGAGATCGGCTTCTCGGCCGTCGGCGGGCCCGGCGCGGTCCGCCGGTGTCCGGTGGCGTGCCGGCCTGGACGGCTTTGTCGGCACCGGCCGTTACGCTCGGGCGCATGGCTGTGAACACGTCCGTGGAGAACCCGCTGCCCGTCGGCGAGGTGTCGCGGCTCATCGGGGGGTGGATCGACCGGCTCGGGGCCGTGTGGGTCGAGGGGCAGATCACGCAGCTGTCGCGGCGGCCCGGCGCCGGCGTCGTCTTCCTGACGCTGCGCGATCCGTCGTACGACATCTCCGTCGGCGTCACCTGCTACCGGCAGGTGTTCGACGCCGTCGCCGGCGTCGTGAGCGAGGGCGCCCGCGTGGTGGTGCACGCCAAGCCGGAGTGGTACGCGCCCAGAGGGCAGCTGTCCCTGCGGGCTGCCGAGATACGGCCCGTGGGGGTCGGTGAACTGCTCGCACGGCTGGAGCAGTTGAAGAAGTCCCTGGCCGCGGAGGGGCTGTTCGCGCCCGAGCGCAAGAAGCCGCTGCCGTTCCTGCCGCAGCTCGTCGGGCTCGTCTGCGGCCGGGCCTCGGCGGCCGAGCGGGACGTGCTGGAGAACGCACGGCACCGCTGGCCCGCCGTCCGCTTCGAGGTGCGCAACGTCGCGGTGCAGGGCGTGCACGCCGTGCCCCAGGTCGTCCAGGCCGTGAAGGAGCTGGACGCGCTGGAGGACGTCGACGTGATCATCGTGGCGCGGGGCGGAGGCAGCGTGGAGGACCTGCTGCCGTTCTCGGACGAGCAGCTCGTACGGGCGGTGGCGGGCTGTCGTACGCCGGTGGTGTCGGCCATCGGCCACGAGCCGGACCATCCGCTGCTCGACTACGTCGCCGACCTGCGGGCCTCCACCCCGACGGACGCCGCCAAGAAGGTGGTGCCGGACGTCGGTGAGGAGCTGCAGCGCGTACGGGCGCTGCGGGACCGGGCGCGGCGGTGCGTGCTGGCCCTCGTCGAGCGCGAGGAGCGGGGACTCGCGCACGCGCTGGCGCGGCCCTCGATAGAGGACCCGCACCGCATGATCGACGAGCGGGCCGGCCAGGTCGACTCGCTGGTGGACCGCGCCCGGCGCACGCTGGGGCATCTGCTCGACCGCGCCGAGTCGGAGCTCACGCACACACGCGCGCGCGTGGTGGCCCTGTCCCCGGCGGCCACGCTGCAGCGGGGGTACGCGGTGCTGCAGAAGGCCGACGGGCATGTCGTCCGCGCGCCGGACGAGGTGTCGGCGGACGAGACGCTGCGGGCACGGGTCGCGGAGGGCGAGTTCACGGTACGGGTCGACATCTAGGGTGGGCGCATGACCAGCAAGACGGACGAGGCACTCGGGTACGAGCAGGCGCGGGACGAGTTGATCGAGGTCGTACGGCGCCTGGAGGCCGGAGGCACGACGCTCGAGGAGTCCCTGGCGCTGTGGGAGCGGGGTGAGGAGCTGGCCCGGGTGTGCCGCACATGGCTGGAGGGCGCGCGCAGACGGCTCGACGCCGCGCTGGCCGGGGAGGAAGAGGGCGGGGAGGGCGCGGAGCCCTCGTAGTGACCCCGGTCACCCCGGCAGTGGCCCCGGTCACTCCGGCAGTGACCCGGGTCACTCCGTCTTCAGGGCCTCCACGAACGCCGTCAGCCGCGCGAACGAGGCCGTTCCGGTCACCACCGTCGTGGAGCCCTTGTCCTTGAACACGAGCGCGTCGTAGCGGCCGCCGGTGTAGCGCTGCCACGTCCGGCCGCCGATGCTCTGGGTGACCTTCGTCGCCTCGGCGCCCTGGCTGGCCTCGTCGATGAATTCGGACGCCTTCTGAGTGGACTGCTCGATCGCCACGTACTGACCCTCGGGGTCCTGGAAGCCGAGGTGCCAGGCGTCGAAGTGGTCGCCCCGGAAGCGCACCGAGGTGGCCTTCCAGGTATCGGGCAGCCCCTCGGGTGCCGCCACCGGGTAGCCCGCGGCACGGCGCGCCGTGAGCAGCTCGACGCGGTAGTCGACCCTCTTGAGGTCGGGAGCGTGGTCGTCATGCGGGATGAAGAGGTAGATGACGCCCGCCATCAGCCCGATCAGGCCCAGGGAGAGGATCATGTCCCGGACCGTCTTCTGCTTGCCTTTCGTACCTGCCACGCCCCTATCGTCGCAGGTGCAGGGATCTGCTCATCCGTGGGGCCCGCTGCTCATTTTGTCTGTCCGGCGATAGAGTCAGGGGTTATCACCCTCGTCCGGCCGTCGTCGTATCAGAAAGGTGCGCTCCGATGACCGAGAATCACCATCTACCGTCCGAGCTCGAAGTTCCCTCCGAGGCCCCCGACCGCAACCTCGCCCTCGAGCTGGTCCGGGTCACCGAGGCCGCCGCGATGGCGGCGGGCCGCTGGGTCGGCCGCGGGGACAAGAACGGCGCGGACGGCGCGGCAGTACGCGCCATGCGGACCCTCGTCTCGACCGTGTCGATGAACGGCGTCGTCGTCATCGGGGAAGGGGAGAAGGACGAAGCCCCCATGCTCTTCAACGGGGAGCGGATCGGCGACGGCACCGGCCCGGAGTGCGACATCGCCGTGGACCCGATCGACGGCACCACGCTCACCGCGAAGGGCATGCCGAACGCGATCGCGGTGCTGGCCGCCGCCGACCGCGGCACGATGTTCGACCCGTCCGCCGTCTTCTACATGGACAAGCTGGTCACCGGCCCCGAGGCGGCCGACTTCGTCGACATCGACGCGCCCGTCTCCGTGAACATCCGCCGCGTCGCGAAGGCCAAGAACTCCACGCCCGAGGACGTCACCGTCGTCATCCTCGACCGGCCCCGCCACGACGGCCTGATCAGGGAGGTCCGGGAGACCGGTGCGCGCATCAAGCTGATCTCGGACGGCGACGTCGCCGGCTCGATCCTCGCGCTGCGCGAGGGCACGGGCATCGACCTGCTGCTCGGCATCGGAGGCACGCCCGAAGGCATCATCTCCGCCTGCGCCGTGAAGTGCCTGGGCGGCACGATCCAGGGCAAGCTGTGGCCGAAGGACGACGAGGAGCGGCAGCGGGCCATCGACGCGGGCCACGACCTCGACCGGGTCCTGATGACGGACGACCTGGTCTCCGGTGAGAACGTCTTCTTCGTCGCCACCGGCATCACCGACGGCGAGCTGCTGCGCGGGGTGCGCTACCGCTCCGAGACCGCCACCACCGACTCGATCGTCATGCGCTCGAAGTCCGGCACGGTCCGGCGGATCGACTCCGTGCACCGGCTGAGCAAGCTGCGTGCGTACAGCACGATCGATTTCGAACGCGCGAAGTAAACGGAGCTACGGGGTCGTCGGGGATCCGAGGGGCGCGCGCCGACGGCGGGCACCCTTCGGGTCCGCCTCACGCCTCGTTCCGGTGAGGGGCGTCCTCGGTGCGGAGAGGGCGTCCCTTCCCGTATGCCTCGCTCAGCCCGCCGCCGCTATCGTCCCCCGCGCGGCCTTCTTGAGTTCCACGTCGCGGCGGCGGCGCCGGGCCAGCACCACGCGGCGCTCGGCGGCGGTGAGGCCGCCCCACACGCCGTACGGCTCCGGTTGCAAGAGCGCGTGATCTCGGCACTCGACCATCACCGGGCAGCGCGCACAGACCCGCTTGGCCGCCTCCTCACGGGACAACCGGGCCGCGGTGGGCTCCTTGGAGGGGGCGAAGAACAGGCCGGCCTCGTCGCGCCGGCACACCGCCTCCGTGTGCCACGGGGCGTCCTGATCCCTGTCGCGCACCGGCACCCGCTGGTGCGGAACGTCAGCGACCTGCAGGGACGAATGCAGCGGTTGCAGCACGGTCTACTCCTGACGACGGCTTCGCGAGCGAGCGACGATGCAGCAAGGTCTACCCGCTGTGCGCGTGCCTATGCGCTGGGTCCCGAACCACCGGAATTCCAGGGAACGTTGATGTCAACGGGGTGCGCCCGGCGCACTTCGGGCGCGGCCGGATTCACAAGCGTCAACGGTCCAGATGTTTATGCAAAGCCCTGTCGACCTTGTCCGAGACCCGATCGAGAATGTCCGCGACGAGCTTTCCGCGCTTCGGCCGCGCCTCGACGTTTCCGAGTACGGCCAGTCCGTCCACGTAGACGACGGGCGCGTCCTGTTCGCCCGAGTCCAGCGTGCTCACCTCGAAATTGCCGAGCACGCCGCCTCCGGTTCCGCGCAGCGTGACGTTCTCGGGGACGCGGATCTCCACATTGCCGAAGACCGAGATCGCCTTGATCACGACCTGCTGGTACTCGAACATGGCCTCGCTGAGGTCGATTTCGACGGAACCGAAGATCGCGTAGGCGTGCAGCCGACGGCCGGGGCGCCAGCGGCCCCTGCGTATGGCGCTGCTGAAGACCGCCACCACGTTCTCGTCGGGCTCGGCCGGTATCGCCTCCCGGGTGGGGCGAGGGGGCGCCGACGCGTATGCCGTGGTGCGGCCAGGGTGGGCCGCGGGCAGGTCCCGGACGAACCGCTCCAGGTCGCCGACGGTCTTGGCGCTCAGCACACCCTCGACGCGCTCGGCGTGCTCCTCCGCGGTCAGGCGGCCCTCGGCCAGGGCGTCGCGCAGGATGTCGGCGACGCGGTCGCGGTCGGCATCGGAGCAGCGCAGCTCGGCCGGGGCCACCGGCTGCCGGTCCGTCGGGGCGGGGCTCTTGTGAAGGTCCACGGCAGCAGCGTACCGAAACGCGATAGATCGCGACTACCCCTCGACCCGGCCTGTGGACAACCGGGGGACGGCCCGGGGGACGGCCACGGGACGAACGGGAGACGACCGGGAGACAACCGGGCGTGAACTGAGCCCTACCTCACAGGCGGGCCGTCCACGCCAGGTTCTACGCTGGTGAGCGCTGCCAACGGAGGCCAGCCGCTGTCTGTCGAGTGAGGAATGGGCGAGATGCCTGAGTTCGCGTACACCGATCTGCTCCCCACGGGAGAGGACACCACCCCCTACCGGCTGGTGACCTCCGAGGGTGTCTCCACCTTCGAGGCCGACGGGCGGACGCTCCTCAAGGTCGAGCCGGAGGCGCTGCGCAAGCTCGCCGAAGAGGCGATCCACGACATCCAGCACTACCTGCGTCCCGCGCACCTCGCCCAGCTGCGGCGCATCGTCGACGACCCGGAGGCGTCGGCCAACGACAAGTTCGTCGCCCTGGACCTGCTGAAGAACGCGAACATCGCGGCGGCGGGTGTGCTGCCCATGTGCCAGGACACCGGCACGGCGATCGTCATGGGCAAGCGCGGCCAGAACGTCCTCACCGAAGGTGAGGACGAGAAGGCGCTCTCCCGCGGCATCTACGACGCGTACACGAAGCTGAACCTGCGGTACTCGCAGATGGCTCCGCTCACCATGTGGGAGGAGAAGAACACCGGCTCCAACCTGCCGGCACAGATCGAGCTGTACGCGACGGACGGCGGCGCCTACAAGTTCCTGTTCATGGCGAAGGGCGGCGGAAGCGCCAACAAGTCCTTCCTCTACCAGGAGACCAAGGCCGTCCTGAACGAGTCCTCCATGATGAAGTTCCTGGAGGAGAAGATCCGTTCGCTGGGCACGGCCGCCTGCCCGCCGTACCACCTGGCGATCGTCGTCGGCGGCACGAGCGCCGAGTACGCGCTGAAGACCGCGAAGTACGCCTCCGCGCACTACCTGGACGAGTTGCCGGCCGAGGGCTCCGAACTGGGGCACGGCTTCCGGGACAAGGAGCTGGAGGAGAAGGTCTTCGAGCTGACGCAGAAGATCGGCATCGGGGCGCAGTTCGGCGGCAAGTACTTCTGCCACGACGTGCGGGTGGTGCGGCTGCCGCGGCACGGGGCGTCCTGCCCGGTGGCGATCGCGGTGTCGTGTTCCGCGGACCGGCAGGCGGTCGCCAAGATCACGGCCGAGGGCGTGTTCCTGGAGCAACTGGAGACGGACCCGGCGCGGTTCCTGCCGGAGACGACGGACGAGCACCTGGAGCAGGACGGGAACGTCGTCCGCATCGACCTGAACCAGCCGATGGACGAGATCCTCGCCGAGCTGACCAAGTACCCGGTCAAGACGCGGCTGTCGCTGTCCGGCCCGCTGGTGGTGGCGCGCGACATCGCGCACGCCAAGATCAAGGAGCGGCTGGACCGCGGCGAGGAGATGCCGCAGTACCTGAAGGACCACCCGGTCTACTACGCGGGCCCGGCCAAGACCCCCGAGGGGTACGCGTCCGGCTCGTTCGGCCCGACGACGGCCGGCCGCATGGACTCCTACGTCGAGCAGTTCCAGGCGGCGGGCGGCTCCAAGGTGATGCTGGCGAAGGGCAACCGCAGCAAGCAGGTCACGGACGCGTGCGCGGCCCACGGCGGCTTCTACCTCGGCTCCATCGGCGGCCCGGCCGCGCGCCTCGCCCAGGACTGCATCAAGAAGGTCGAGGTCGTGGAGTACGAGGAACTCGGCATGGAGGCGGTCTGGAAGATCGAGGTCGAGGACTTCCCGGCGTTCATCGTGGTGGACGACAAGGGCAACGACTTCTTCCAGGCACCGTCGGAGCCGCCCACCTTCACATCGATCCCGGTGCGCGGGCCCGGGCTGGCGTAGCACCGTCCGCGCGGCGGGTGCCGTCTCGCCACCCCGGCGGCTGCGACGTGGCCGTCGGGGTCGCCCGCTTCTTCGCCGGTGTCGTGCTTCCGCGACCCGGGCAAAGGGCGCTCCGGCACGGGGGAGAAGCGAGCGAGCGCGCCGCGCGTCCTCCTTCGACGGCACCCGTCGCCCTGCCTCGATGTGCGCGATGTGCGTGCGCGTCGCGATCGCCTCGTCGACGAGCCGCTGCCGCGTCGTCCCCGCAGCCTCGCGCCGCTGCCGAAGCCGGTCGCCGTACGTCGTGCCCGTCCGCGTCCCTCTGCGATCACTCGCGCACACAGCTCAAGCGAGACCTCGCCACCCGCATGGCCCAACCCCGGAACAACTCCACCACGCCCGATCGCTGTACCAGCCATGAGCGACTACCGCATCGAGCACGACTCCATGGGTGAAGTCCAGGTGCCGCTGCACGCCAAGTGGCGGGCGCAGACGCAGCGGGCCGTGGAGAACTTCCCCGTCTCCGGGCAGCGGATCGAGCGGGCCCACATCGAGGCGCTCGCGCGGATCAAGGGAGCCGCCGCCAAGGTCAACGGGGAACTCGGCGTGCTGTCCGAGGACGTCGCCGAGGCCGTCCAGGAGGCTGCCGCGGAGGTCGCCGAGGGGCGGTGGGACGAGCACTTCCCCGTCGACGTCTTCCAGACCGGGTCCGGGACCTCGTCCAACATGAACGCCAACGAGGTCATCGCCACCCTCGCGAGCGAGCGGCTCGGCAGGGACGTGCATCCCAACGACCATGTGAACGCCTCGCAGTCGTCCAACGACGTCTTCCCGTCCTCCCTGCACATCGCCGCGACCGCCGCCGTCACCCGGGATCTCGTCCCCGCCCTGGAGCATCTCGCCGCCTCGCTCGAACGCAAGGCGGACGCATTCGCCGACGTGGTGAAGGCCGGACGGACCCATCTCATGGACGCCACGCCCGTGACGCTCGGTCAGGAGTTCGGCGGGTACGCCGCCCAGGTGCGCTATGGCGTCGAGCGCCTGAACGCCTCGCTGCCGCGGCTCGCCGAGCTGCCGCTGGGCGGTACCGCGGTCGGGACCGGGATCAACACCCCGCCCGGGTTCTCCGCCGCCGTCATCGCGGAGGTCGCCCGGGCCACGGGGCTGCCCTTCACCGAGGCCCGCGACCACTTCGAGGCGCAGGGCGCCCGGGACGCGGTCGTCGAGATCAGCGGGCAGCTCAGGACCATCGCCGTGGGACTGACCAAGATCGCGAACGATCTGCGGTGGATGGCTTCCGGGCCGCGGGCGGGGCTCGCCGAGATCAGCCTCCCGGATCTGCAGCCGGGGTCCTCGATCATGCCCGGCAAGGTCAATCCCGTCATCCCGGAGGCGGTCCTGATGGTCGCCGCGCAGGTCGTCGGGAACGACACGGCCATCGCCACCGCCGGCGCCTCGGGCACCTTCGAGCTGAACGTCATGCTGCCGGTGATGGCCAGGAACGTCCTCGAATCCGTCCGGTTGCTCGCCAACGTCGCACGGCTGCTGGCCGACCGCACCGTCGACGGCATCGTCGCCCACCGGGAACGCGCCCGCGAGTACGCCGAGTCGTCCCCCTCCGTCGTCACCCCGCTCACCGCGTACATCGGGTACGAGGAGGCCGCCGAGGTCGCCAAGAAGGCGCTCGCCGAACGCAAGACGATCCGTCAGGTCGTCCTGGAATCGGGGTACGTGGACCGCGGAGACCTCACTCCGGAGCAGTTGGACGAGGCGCTCGACGTCCTGCGGATGACGCATCCGTGACGACTCCCGTCGCATCCCGTCACACGGCCCGCTCGTGACGCGAACCATGGCGGACGCCACGGCGTCGTATGCCTGTGGCACCTAATATCTGTGCATGGCGGACGACGGGACGGTGAGACGAGTGGAAGCGGGTGGGAAAGACAACGGACCGACGGTGTACTGGACCCCGGGGGAACGGATCCTCTGGCGGTACCGGGAGAACGCGGGTGAGCGCTTCCACATCGCCCGGCCGGTCACCGTCGTCCGGGACGACGACGAGATGCTCGCCGTGTGGATGGCACCCGGCACCCGGTGCGTGAAGCCCGTCCTCGCCGACGGCACCCCGCCGCACGCGGAGCCGTTGGAGTCCCGCTACACCAAGCCGCGGACCGTGCGGCTCGACCGCTGGTCCGGCACCGGTGTGCTCAAGCTGGCGCGGCCCGGCGAGCCCTGGTCGGTGTGGCTGTTCTGGGAGCCGGGCTGGCGGTTCAAGAACTGGTACGTCAATCTGGAGGCGCCGCTGGTCCGCTGGAGCGGCGGGGTCGACTCCGAGGACCATTTCCTGGACATCTGCGTCTATCCGAACCGCAGTTGGGGCTGGCGCGACGAGGACGAGTTCGCGCAGGCCCAGCGGGACGGTCTGATGGACGCCCGGCTCGCCCGCCGGGTACGGGAGGCGGGGCGCTCGGCGGTGGAGGTGATCCGCGCCTGGGGACCGCCGTTCTCGGAGGGCTGGCAGCACTGGCGCCCGGATCCGTCCTGGTCTGTGCCGTCGCTGCCGGAGGACTGGGACCGTACCCCCGCGTACGTGACCTCATGAGACCCTTGTTGCGCCCCCGCGGTACAACCGTAGGATCGTCCTCCGCAAGGGCACGCAAGAGCAACTCCCGCAGTGTGTGCTGGGCTTGACCAAACGTCACCGAGGGGCGGCAGGACGTGAGCGAGGGGTACGAGGGCCACACCGGAACGGCTCCGGGCCGCCCGGCCGGTGGACCATGGAGGGCCCGTGACCGCACGGGATTCCCGTTCCCGGGGCACGTATTCCGGGTATCGGCTTTTCTGCGGGACGAACTGCACGCACGGCGCGCAGCCCCGGACGGATGGATTCGACACGCGTGACGGAGCACCCGACCTCCCACGAGCGCCCGCAGCCGGGCGTCGGCCCCGCGGAGCCCCGCGGGGCGCTCCTGCGTACCCCGGAGCCGCTGTCCACCGCGCCGGCCTCGGCGTTACCGGCACAGACCCGGCCCGGCGACGTATCCGCGGCGCCGATGCCCTGCGCCCAGCACGGGCCAGCGGGCACCCCGGGCGGCACGCCCGCCCCGCTGCCCGCGGAGGGTGTCACGGAGCACTCCCAGCCGGCCGCGGAGGAGCCCGACGCGCACCGGCCGCGCCCCGCTCCCGAGAGCATCCCGGCCCAGCCCGGCGCCGACCAGGACCGTGGCGCCGCGCCGCCCGCGGGCGAGGACCGGCGCACCGGCCAGTCGCCGCCGAGCGGGCCCATGCCCATGCGCCGCGACGGGGACCGGCTGCGCTTCGTGGGCGCCGCGACCCGCCGGATCGCCCGGGGCATCGATCTCGACGAGATCGTCATGGGCCTGTGCCGGGCCACCGTGCCGACCTTCTCGGACGCGATCCTGGTCTATCTGCGTGATCCCCTGCCCGTGGGCGACGAGCGGCCCACCGGGCCCCTGGTGCTGCGGCTGCGGCGCACCGACCGGATCCCTCAGGAGCGGGACCTGGAGGACGGGATCCTGCCGGTTCCGGCACCGGAGAACTCGGGTCTGGCCGAGCTGAGCAACGAGCTGTGCCAGGTGCGGCCCGGCGGCCCGCTCGCCGAGGTGCTGCGCGGGGTGCGGCCCGTGTTCGCGGACGCGCCCGCCGCGCGGGCCGCGCTGCCGGAGCTGCTCGGCGACGACCTGGTGATCCCGGCGGGCCAGCGTGCGATCCTCGCTCCGCTGCGTGGCCGCCGCCGGGTCATCGGCGCCGCCCTGTTCCTGCGCCGCCCTGAACGCATGGCGTTCGAGACGGACGATCTGCTGGTCGCCGCCCAGCTCGCCACACACAGCGCGCTCGGCATCGACAAGGCGGTGCTGTACGGCCGCGAGGCGTACATCGCCGACGAGCTGCAGCGGACCATGCTGCCGGAGACCCTGCCGAACCCGACGGGCGTGCGGCTGGCGTCCCGGTATCTGCCGGCCGCCGAGACCGCGCGGGTGGGCGGCGACTGGTACGACGCGATTCCGCTGCCGGGCAGCCGGGTGGCGCTGGTCGTGGGCGACGTCATGGGCCACTCCATGACGTCCGCGGCGATCATGGGGCAGCTACGCACCACGGCGCAGACGCTCGCCGGGCTGGACCTGCCGCCGCAGGAGGTGCTGCACCACCTCGACGAGCAGGCCCAGCGGCTGGGCACCGACCGCATGGCGACCTGCCTGTACGCGGTGTACGACCCGGTCTCGCACCGGATCACCATCGCCAACGCGGGCCATCCGCCACCGGTGCTGCTGCACCTGGGCGGCCGGGCCGAGGTGCTGCGGGTCCCTGCGGGCGCTCCCATCGGGGTGGGCGGCGTGGACTTCGAGGCGGTCGAGCTGGACGCCCCGGCCGGCGCGACGCTGCTGCTGTACACCGACGGTCTGGTGGAGTCGCGGCTGCGGGACGTGTGGACCGGGATAGAGCAGCTGCGGGAGAAGCTCGCCGCGACCGCCCAGCTGACCGGCCCCGATCACCCGCCGCCGCTGGAGGCGCTGTGCGACGAGGTGCTCGACATGCTCGGTCCCGGCGACCGCGACGACGACATCGCGCTGCTGGCGGCCCGCTTCGACGGGATCGCGCCGACCGACGTCGCCTACTGGTTCCTGGAACCGGAGGACTCGGCGCCGAGCCGGGCCCGTCGGCTGGTGCGCCGGGCGCTCGCCCGCTGGGACCTGGACGAGCTGACGGACTCGGTGGAGCTGCTGGTCAGCGAGGTGGTGACGAACGCCGTGCGCTATGCGTCACGGCCGGTCACGCTGCGGCTGCTGCGTACCGATGTGCTGCGCTGCGAGGTCGGCGACGATGTGCCGCAGCTGCCGCGGCTGCGCCAGGCGCGGGCCACGGACGAGGGCGGCCGGGGCCTGTACCTGGTCAACCGGCTGGCGCGCCGCTGGGGTGCGACCCGGCTGAGCACGGGGAAGGTGGTCTGGTTCGAGCTGAACAGGGGCTGAGCGGTCCCGGACGGCGACCCGGTCCGGCCTTCGGCCCTGGACCGGGACCGGAGCTGGACTGGGTCCAAATGTTGCCGACATCCCATGGGCGGAGTTGACTGCTGAGGTGAGCCAAGCGACCTGACGACCTCGTTCGACAGGAGGGACGCTCGTGACTCAGGCACCTCAGTCGGTCCCGTACACCACGACGAACGCCGGCATTCCGGTGGAGAGCGACGAACACTCGCTGACCGTGGGGCCGGACGGCCCGATCCTCCTCCAGGACCACTACCTCATCGAGAAGATGGCCCAGTTCAACCGGGAGCGGGTCCCCGAGCGCGTGGTGCACGCCAAGGGCAGTGGCGCGTACGGAACCTTCGAAGTAACCAACGACGTGAGCCAGTTCACCAAGGCCGCCCTCTTCCAGCCGGGCAGGCGCACCGAGATGCTCGCACGCTTCTCGACGGTCGCGGGCGAACTCGGCTCCCCCGACACCTGGCGCGACCCGCGCGGCTTCGCGCTGAAGTTCTACACGGAGCACGGCAACTACGACCTGGTCGGCAACAACACCCCGGTCTTCTTCGTCCGGGATCCGCAGAAGTTCCAGGACTTCATCCGCTCGCAGAAGCGCCACCCCGTCACCGGACTGCGCGACAACGACATGCAGTGGGACTTCTGGACCCTCTCCCCCGAGTCGGCGCACATGGTGACATGGCTCATGGGCGACCGCGGCGTCCCGAAGACGTACCGCCATATGAACGGCTACTCCTCGCACACGTACATGTGGATCAACGGCGGCGGCGAGAAGTTCTGGGTCAAGTACCACATCAAGACCGACCAGGGCGTCGACTTCCTCACCCAGGCCGACGCGGACCGCCTCGCCGGCGAGGACGCCGACGTGCACCGCCGTGATCTGTACGAGGCGATCGAGCGCGGCGAGCACCCGTCCTGGACGGTCCACGTCCAGGTGATGCCGTTCGATGACGCCCCGGACTACCGGTTCAACCCGTTCGACCTGACCAAGGTGTGGCCGCACGGCGACTACCCGCTGATCGAGGTCGGCCGGATGACCCTCGACAAGAACCCCGAGGACTACTTCGTCCACATCGAGCAGGCCGCGTTCGAGCCGTCCAACATGGTGCCGGGCATCGGCCCGTCCCCGGACAAGATGCTGCTCGGCCGGCTCTTCTCCTACCCGGACACGCACCGCTACCGCATCGGACCGAATTACGCCCAGCTGCCGCCCAACCGGCCGCGCTCGCAGGTCAACTCCTACGCCAAGGACGGCCCGATGCGCTACGAGCCCGCCGACACGGCCCGGCCGTACGCCCCCAACTCCTACGGCGGCCCGGCCGCGGCGGTGGCGCAGTTCGGCGATATCGCGGGCTGGCAGACGGCGGGCGAGATGGTCCGCGAGGCCTACCGGCTGCACTCCGAGGACGACGACTTCGGCCAGCCGGGCACCATGGTCCGCCATGTGCTGGACGACGCGGCCCGCGACCGGCTGGTGTCGAACGTCACCGGTCACCTCAAGGCCGGCGTGACCCGCCCGGTCCTCGACCGTGCGCTGCAGTACTGGCGCAACATCGACAAGGAGATCGGCGACCGCATCGCCCACAACGTCAACGGCGCCTGAGCGGGGCGGCCGCTCGGGCGGCTCCCGTGACGCGTCGAGGGGCACCCGGAAGACCGGGTGCCCCCTCTCCCGCGCGCTCGGGCTCATGTCCCGCTGTTGGGATTCAGCGGGTTGCTGGGCGGCGGGGTGGTGGTGGCCGGCGTCGTCGGCGGGTTCGTGGTCGCAGGCTCCTGGGTGGGCGTCTGCGACTGCGTCGGCGGGGCCGAGGACGTCGGCGGCGCGGACGTGGGCGGCTGGGTGGTCGGCGTCGACGACGGCGTGCCGGTGGGCGACTGGCTGGTCGTCGGCGACGAGCTCGGCTGGACGGCCGCGCCCTGCGTGGTCTCCAGGTCGAACTTGCTGACGGCGTCCATCGCGTCGAAGGTGTACTGGGCCCAGATCTGCGCCGGGTAGCCACCGCCGTTGATGCGGCCGCTGCCCGGGATGAGGCCCGTCGCCCCCTTCAGCGACACCTGTGCGTGGGTCTTGGCATCCTCGCCGAACAGGCCGACGGAGGTGACCAGGCTCGGCGTGTAGCCGGTGAACCAGGCCGACTTGTTGCTGTCGGACGTACCCGTCTTGCCGGCGACCTGCTGGCCGCGGCGGGCCGGGTTGTTTCGCACCGACGTGCGGGCCGTACCGTCGTCGACCACGCCGGTGAGTACCGAGGTGACGGTGTCCGCGGCCTCGCGGGTGATCACCCGGTCCCCGATCGGGTCCGGGAGGGTGACCGTGCGGTCTTTGTGCTCGGCCGACTTGATGATCGCGGGGGTGACCTTCTTGCCGTGGTTGTCGAGGGTGGCGTAGACGCCGGCCATCTCCAGCGGGCTCGCGCCCATGGAGCCGAGTGTCTGCGCGGGCACGGCCGGCAGTCCCTCGGTGTCCATGCCGAGGGAGTTCGCGACCTTCAGGACGTCCTCCATGCCGACGTCGACGCCCATCTGCGCGAAGACCGAGTTGACGGACTGGTTCATCGCCGTCTGGACGGTGATGTCGCCGTAGTTCTGCTCGTCCTCGTTGGGCGGGGCGAAGGGGATCGTGCTGCCCTTGACCGGGCGGCGGCTCGTGCCGTCGTAGATCGTGTTCGCGTCGATCGCCCGGCCGTCCTGGGTCTTGGCGCCCCTGTCCAGTGCGGCGGCGAGGATCAACGGCTTGAAGGTGGAGGCGGGCTGGTAGTCGCGGCGCGTCGCGTTGTTGCGGAAGTGCTTGAAGTAGTCGACGCCGCCGTACATGGCGACCACCCGGCCCGTCTTCGGGTCCACGGACGCCGCACCGGCCTGGACGTCGCCGTCGACGGACCGCTTCTTCGGGTTCAGCTTGCTGGTGAGGCGGTCCTTGACGGCCTGCTCCAGCTGGGCCTGCTTCTTCTTGTCGATGTTCAGTGTGATGGTCCAGCCGCCCTGCTTCACCAGTGCCTCGGCGTCACCGAGGGAGGCGGCGGCGCCCTGGCTGACCAGTTGCTTCTCCAGCGCCGCGTTGGCCGCGTCCACCAGGTAGCCGGTCTGCCCCTCCATGCCGGGCGCCGCCTTGGGCGTCTTCGGCACCGGGAACGTCATGCCCTGACGTTTGCCCGCGTCCAGCCAGTGCTCCCCGACCATGTTGTCCAGGACGTAGTTCCAGCGGTTCTTCGCCAGCCTCTTGCCGGTGTCGGTGGCGATCGCCCAGTCGTACTGGTTCGGCGCCTGGAGCAGCGCGGCCAGGTAGGCGCCCTCCTGGACCGTGAGGTCCTTGGCGTCCTTGCGGTAGTACGCCTGCGCCGCGGCCTGGATGCCATAGGCGCCGCGGCCGTAGTAGCTGGTGTTGATGTAGCCCGCGAGGATGTAGTCCTTCGACTTCTGGCGGTCCAGCTTCAGCGAGATGACCAGTTCCTTCAGCTTGCGCGTGACGGTCTGGTTCTGGTTCAGGTAGTAGTTCTTGACGTACTGCTGGGTGATCGTGGAGCCGCCCTGGGCGCCCTTGCCGGACAGGGTGTTGATCAGACCGCGGGCCGTGCCCTTCAGGTCGACGCCCGCGTCCTTGTAGAAGGTCTTGTTCTCGGCGGCGACGAAGGTGAGCCGGACGTCCTTGGGGATCTCGGCGAGATCCACGTTCTCCCGGTTGATCTCGCCGGTGCGGGCCAGAATGGTGCCGTCGCTGTACTTGTAGACGTTGCTCTGCAGTTTGGCGGCCGCGTTGCCCTCGGGGATGCCGATCATCATGTACAGCACGATGAAGGCGCCCATGCCCAGCAGCACGAAACCGAAGAGCGAGCCCAGGACGGTCTTCCAGGTGAAGAACCTGCGTATGCCGCTCTTCCCGGCCTTGCCGCCCCTGCCTCGTGCGGCGGCCCGGGGGCCCGGCGACGCGCCGGCCGACGCGGATCCGGCCGTCCTGGACGAGCGCTTGGGCGCCGCGCGGCGGCCACCGCGCTGCCGCGCTCGTCTCTCTTCCGCTCGTCCCATGGCTCGATCCAATCCGCTTCGGTCCCGTGGGTCACACGGGTTCGTGGCTCGGGTCAGCTCAGAAAGCTAACACCGCACGGTATGACAAAGGGTTGCCGATCACGCCTTGTCGGACGTGAGATCCAGCACCTGCCCATCGGAACCGACGCCTGAGAGCGGCGGAAGGTTGTCGAGGAGGCCCGGGTTCCTGGCGCGGGACGGCCTTGCGCGGACGCCGGGAACCCCCGCCGGACCGAGCGGCTGCCGTTCTCGGACGGCCGGACCGGGGCCTGTGGCAGAACCGTGACAAAGGCTCCTCACCTGCGAGGAGTCACCCTCCGACGAGCCCTATACGCCACATGTATACGCGAGGTGTATACGCTGTGTGTAGAGTGGGGGAATGTCCATCGGTCACACCCTCCTAGGACTCCTGGAGTCCGGGCCCCGTCACGGTTACGACCTGAAGCGGGCCTTCGACGAGAAATTCGGTCACGACCGGCCGCTGCACTACGGCCAGGTCTACTCGACGATGTCCCGCCTGCTGAAGAACGGGCTCGTCGAAGTCGACGGGATCGAGGCGGGCGACGGGCCCGAGCGCAAGCGGTACGCCATCACCGAGGCCGGGATCACCGACGTGCAGCGGTGGCTCGCGACCCCCGAGAAGCCCGAACCGTATCTGCAGTCGACCCTCTACACCAAGGTCGTCCTCGCGCTTCTCACCCACCGCGACGCGGCCGACATCCTCGACACACAGCGCGCCGAGCACCTGCGCATGATGCGGATCCTCACCGACCGCAAGCGCAAGGGCGACCTGGCCGACCAGCTGATCTGCGACCACGCCCTGTTCCATCTCGAGGCCGACCTGCGCTGGCTGGAGCTGACCGCCGCGCGCCTCGACAGGCTCGCCGAGGTGGTGGCCCCATGACGCATCCTCCCGGTTCCCTGCTCGTCGCCGAGAACCTGTGCAAGGCGTACGGTCCGACCCTCGCCCTCGACGGCGCCGGGTTCTCCATCCACCCGGGCGAGATCGTCGCCGTGATGGGTCCCTCCGGCTCCGGCAAGTCGACCCTGCTGCACTGCCTCGCCGGCATCGTGCCGCCCGACTCGGGGTCGATCCTGTACGACGGCCGCGAGATGGCCGGCATGAGCGACGCCGAGCGCAGCCTGCTGAGGCGGTCCGAGTTCGGGTTCGTGTTCCAGTTCGGCCAGCTCGTGCCCGAGCTGACGTGCGTCGAGAACGTGGCCCTCCCGCTGCGGCTGGGCGGGACGTCCCGCAAGGACGCCGAGCAGACCGCGCGGTCCTGGATGGAGCGGCTGGAGGTCGACGACCTCGCGAAGAAGCGGCCCGGTGAGATATCCGGCGGTCAGGGGCAGCGGGTCGCAGTCGCCCGCGCCCTGGTCACCTCGCCGCGCGTGGTGTTCGCCGACGAACCCACCGGCGCCCTCGACTCGCTCAACGGCGAGCGCGTGATGGAACTGCTCACCGAGGCGGCCCGCACCGCCAGCGCCGCCGTCGTCCTGGTCACGCACGAGGCGCGGGTGGCCGCGTACTCCGACCGCGAGATCGTCGTACGGGACGGGAAGTCCCGGGACATGGAGCGCATCGTATGAGTACGGGACGGGGACACCTCCCCGCCCGACCGGAGTCGAGGGCTTGGGGGAGGACCAGGGACCTGGCCATGGGGGCCAGGTTCGCGTTCACGGGCGGGCGTGAGGGGTGGGTCCGGGTCCTGCTGACGGCTGTCGGCGTCGGACTCGGCGTGGCGCTGCTGCTGCTGACGACCGCCCTGCCGGACGCGCTGGCGGAGCGCAGCGCGCGCGACGACGCGCGCGCGGACCACACCTACGGCCAGAAGCAGAAACCCAGGGTCGACGACACCCTGGTGATCGCGGACGTCAACACCGAATACCACGGCAAGGACGTCCGCGGGCGGGTGATGGAACCGGAGGGCACCCGGGCGCCCCTGCCGCCCGGGCTCAAGGAGTTCCCCGAGCCGGGCGGGATGGTCGTCTCCCCCGCCCTGGGGAAGCTGCTCGCGTCCGACGGCGGGAGGCTGCTGCGGGAACGGCTGCCGTACCGGATCGTCGGAACCATCGGGGAGAACGGCCTCGTCGGCTCGCAGGAACTCGCCTACTACGCGGGCGCCAGAGGACTCGCGGCGCACATCTCTCCCCCGGAGGTGGCCCGTATCGACAGCTTCGGCGGCCCCCGCCCCGCCTCCGAGCCATGGGATCCCGTTCTGCTCCTGCTGGTCCTCGTCGTCTTCGTGGCGCTGCTGATGCCCGTCGGCGTCTTCATCGCCGCAGCCGTGCGCTTCGGCGGCGAGCGGCGCGACCGGCGGCTGGCCGCGCTGCGCCTGGTCGGCTCCGACAGCGGCATGACCCGGCGGATCGCCGCGGGTGAGGCCCTCGCCGGGGCCTTGCTCGGACTGCTCCTCGGCACCGGCTTCTTCCTGATAGGCCGTCAGCTCGCCGCACGGGCCGAGATCTTCGGCGTCAGCGTCTTCTCCAGCGATCTCAACCCGGCTCCCGCGCTGGCGCTGCTGGTCGCGGTGGCCGTCCCGGCGGCCGCGGTGCTCGTCACCCTGCTCGCGCTGCGCGGTGTGGTCATCGAGCCACTCGGCGTGGTCCGCACGGCCAAGCCCGCACGCCGCCGGCTGTGGTGGCGGCTGCTGCCGCCGCTGGCCGGGCTCGCGATGCTCTACCCGATGATCGGGAAGGGCAACGACCGGGGGAACTTCAACCAGTACCTGGTCGTCGGTGGCGTCCTGTTCCTGCTCGTCGGCATCACCGCGCTGCTGCCCTGGGTCGTCGAAACGGTCGTCGCCCGGCTCAACGCCGGCGGACCGTCCTGGCAACTGGCCGTCCGCAGGCTCCAGCTGAGCAGCGGCACCGCGGCCCGCATGGTCAACGGCGTCGCGGTGGCGGTGGCCGGTGCCATCGCGCTGCAGATGCTGTTCTCCGGCGTGGAGGGCGACTACACGGAGTCGACGCGCCACGACCTGACCCGGGCCCAGGTGCAGGTCTCCCTGCCGAGCGGCACCCCGGTCGACTCCGCCGCCCGGCAGATGCGGGCCACCAAGGGGGTGCGCCAGGTCATGGCGTTCTCGGGGGCGTCCCTCGGCGACCGGCGCAAGGATCCGGGCCTGAGCACCGAGGTGACCGTGGGCGACTGCGCGGCCCTGCGCGAGGTGGCGACGCTCCCCTCGTGCCACGAGGGCGACGTCTTCGCCGTGCGGGGCGCCGAGTACGACACCGACACCCCGAAGCTGGCCACACCCGGCCGGACCCTGTACTTCGACCCGTCCTACAGCGGCAGCACCAAGGGTGCGGAGTTCGCCTGGTCGGTGCCGCGGACCCTGAAGCGGGCCCGGACGCGGGAGGACCCGACCGGGGCGGAGCGCGGCGGCTTCCTGATCACCCGCGGTGCCCTGCCCGCGAAGGCGGCGCCGGCGTTCGACGGACGACTGTTCATCGCGGTGGACCGGTCGGTGCCCGACGCGCGGGAGTACGTGTGGAACACGGCGGCGCGGATCGCTCCGTACTCCACGCCCACCACCTGGGTGGCCTCCGAGCAGTCGGGGCGCTTCACCTCCATCCGCACCGGGCTGTTCGTCGGCGCGACCTGTGTGCTGGCGCTGATCGGGGTGAGCCTGCTGGTCTCGCAGCTGGAGCAGTTGCGCGAACGCAAGAAGCTGCTGTCGTCGCTGGTCGCCTTCGGCACCCGGCGCCGCACGCTGAGTCTGTCGGTGCTGTGGCAGACGGCGATCCCGATCGCGCTGGGCCTGCTGCTGGCGTCGGCGGTGGGTCTGACGCTGGGCGCGGTCCTGCTGAAGATGGTCGGCGCCACGGTGAGCGTGGACTGGGCGAGCCTGCTGGCGATGACCGGCAGCGGCGCGGCGGTCGTGCTGGTGGTGACGGCGCTCAGTCTGCCGCCGCTGCTGCGGCTGATGCGGCCGGACGGGCTGCGCACCGAGTGACCGGCGGCCGGCCGTGCGGGGCCCCCTCCCCGGTGGGGAGGGGGCCCCGCACGCGTTCACAGGCTGTATTCCTTCACCACCCGGCGGACCTGGGCGAAGAGCATGCCGACGTTCACCGACTTGCGGCAGACGACCACGGCGACGACGTCCTGTTGCTCGTTCATGCGCACGAACAGATGGGTGAGATGGTCGCTGTTGACGAGGATCTCCTGGAAGAAGTGGTTGTCGCCGGTGACCCCGCGGCGCTCCTTGAACACGTCCTCGATCATCACCACCGTGCGCCCCTGGAACAGGTCGAGGGTCGCGCCCGCCAGGAGGTCGAGGACCTCGGGCGGGTGGTTGTCCACGGTCTCGTACGACAGCAGCATGCCCGTCGCCATGTCGACCACGCCCGCGGCCACACAGTCGGGGGCCTCGGCGCGGAGGGTTTTGACCAGGCTCATCACCTGGTCGGAGAAGCCCTGAGCCATACGCTTCGTCGCCATCCCCTCACACTCCCTCGGGTGCCGTCGCGGTGAGGATCGAGCCGATGCGGTCGATGGCCGGCCGGGTCGCCAGGTGCAGCCGGTCCACGTCCATCCCCTCGTCACCGAGCACGACCATCAGGGCGGTGTCGCCGACGGCGTAGAAGGCGGCGCAGCCGTGGCTGCCGTATGCGACGGTTCCTTGCAGGGTGCCCCGGGCGGTCGCCTCGGTGGTGCGCCGGGCGAGCCCGATGCCGGCCGCGGCCAGTGCGGCCAGCCCCTCGGGATCGATGCCGTTCGCGGTGTCGGCGGCGATGAGCAGTCCGTCGGCCGCCGCGACCGCGGTGTCGGTGATTCCCGTCACCTGATCGCGCAGGCCGCGCATTTCCAGCGCCAGCGCCGTGTGGTCCATGGTCTCAACTCCCTGTGCATGATTCATCGGTGACCGCGTACGTGCGTCGTGCGCATATGCGGGTCGTGGTCGGTTCGTGCTCGACTGGTGGTCATTTCGCGGTTCCACTCCGCAGCCGGAAGAACCCTTTCCGGCGCGGCCCGCTCCCTTCGGTGGCGGGCGTCTCGGCGATGCCGCTGGCGCCTGGGGTGCGGCGGGGCAGGACGGACTCCGGGGGCGGAGGGGGAGACGCGGCACGCTCGGGGCCCGGGGCCGCCGCGCCCTGCTGTTCCGCCCGCGGTTCCGCCCTCGGGGGCGTCCGCGGGCGCAGCCCCTCGGCCGGTACGTGGCCCCGTATCCGGACCGCCGGTGCGGCCGACGCGACGCATTCGAGGTAGCCCGCGCCCAGCAGGCGGGCCATCTCGACGGTGACCGTGTAGACCGCGCGCCCGGTGCTGAAGGCGATGTCCCGAGCCGTGCGGCGGCCGTCGGCGTGGAGCATCACCTCCCGCTGTACGGCGCCGAATCGGGCGAGGTCCACCTCGACGGCGGGCAGCGGGCGCTCCCGGTCGGGCCGTAGCGGATGCGGCAGGACGTCGAGCGCGGCCAGCCTGCGCGCCGCCTGGTGCAGCAGCCGCGTGGGCATCTCCCCGACGGCCAGCGCGTCGGGGGGTTCGGCGGGGTCCTCGATCGCCTCGCAGCCGTCCACCTGGCCGGCGATGATCGCGAAGACCGCGTCCTGCATCGCCATCACCCGCACGACCCGCAGGGCGGCCGCCCCGGCGCCGGACCGGCCGGAACGCAGCAGCAGCGTTCCGGGGCCGGGGGCGCCGGGGCTCGCGACGGCGACGACGAGGCCGTCACGGATATGGACGACTCCCCCCGGCCGACCGGAAACCCTCAGGCCGCCATCGCCCTTTTCGTGTGCGTAGCGCGTCACCGCGCGCGACAGCAGGTCGTATCCGTCCCGCTCAGGGGAATCCCATATGCCCGTCACAACTCCCCTTGGAATGTCGCACATGTGCTTGACGCGTCACGCCGAGGAGGTATGTGTATCAGTCCGGTTGGATTTCCCGGTGAAAGTCGCGGTGGGTGACAGAAGTTGTGTTCTCTCGCCGTTCCCGGGGCGTGTTGCGGCGCACAAATGACCGGAAGTGCATTGGCGGTTGTCCACGGATTCTCAGGAGCCGGGTGCCCACACCCGCACGGGCAACGGCCGCATGGCCTCGCGGAGGGCCTGCGCCAGTTCCTCGTACTCCGCGCCCCGGGCGGCGCCCGTGCGCATGGCGAGGGCGACCCTCCGGGTCGGCGCCGGATCCGCGAAGTAGCCGGTGAGGAGCTGGTCGCTGCGGGTGGTCTCTACCCTGAGGGCCGTACGGGGCAGCAGGGTGACGCCCAGTCCGCCGGCGACGAGCTGCACGAGGGTGGACAGTCCGGCCGCGGTCGTGGTCACCGGAAAGTCCCCGCGCCCGGCCTCGCGGCAGATGTCGAGGGCCTGGTCCCGCAGGCAGTGCCCCTCGTCGAGGAGCAGCAGGTTCAGCTCGCGCAGGGCTTCCTTGGGGATCCCCTCGCGGCCTCCGAGCCAGTGATCGAGGGGGGTGACGAGCACGAAGTCCTCGTCGAACAGGGGGAGTTCGACGACGCCGGGCACGCCGAGGGGGACGGCGAGCAGCAGCAGGTCGAGGCGGCCGCTGGTGAGCCCGTCCAGGAGGCTGGCGGTCTGCTCCTCGTGGACCTGGAGGTCGAGGTGCGGGTAACGGTCGTTCACGAGCCGGAGGACGGTCGGCAGCAGATAGGGCGCCACGGTCGGGATCACACCGAGCCGCAGCGCTCCGGTGAAGGGCGCCCGGACGGCCTCGGCCTCCTCCATGAGCGTGCCGACCTCGTGCAGCACCGCCTTGGCCCGTACGGCGAGGCGCTCACCGGCGGGCGAGAGCAGCACCTTGCGGGTGGTGCGCTCCAGCAGGGTGACGCCCAGGATCTCCTCCAGGGTGGAGACGGCGCCCGACAGCGCCGGCTGGCTCATGCCGATCGCGGCGGCGGCGTCGCGGAAGTGGAGGTGCTCGGCGACGGCCGCGAAGGCGCGCAGCTGGGCGAGACTGGGCTGGCGGCGCCCATGGGTCCTGATCGGGGTCAAGACCGTACCCCTTACTCGTAGTCACTGATAGCCGACCTCAATCAACATGACCGAGTGTAGCTATTTCCCTGATCAATGCACTCTGTGCCAGGATCGCGATCGTCCAACCCATGGGAGACAACCTGCGACCAGGATGTCTCCTCGCTGCAAGGAGAGCCCGTGCTCACTGTCGGTGACAAGTTCCCCGAGTTCGAACTGACCGCCTGCGTCTCGCTGGAGAAGGGCAAGGAGTTCGAGCAGATCGACCACAAGACCTACGAGGGCAAGTGGAAGATCGTCTTCGCCTGGCCCAAGGACTTCACCTTCGTGTGCCCGACCGAGATCGCGGCCTTCGGCAGGCTGAACGACGAGTTCGCCGACCGTGACGCCCAGATCCTCGGCTTCTCCGGTGACTCCGAGTTCGTGCACCACGCCTGGCGCAAGGACCACGACGACCTGCGCGACCTGCCGTTCCCGATGATGGCCGACTCCAGGCACGAGCTGATGCGCGCGCTGGGCATCGAGGGCGAGGACGGTTTCGCGCAGCGCGCCGTCTTCATCGTCGACCCGAACAACGAGATCCAGTTCACCATGGTGACCGCCGGTTCCGTCGGCCGGAACCCCAAGGAGGTCCTGCGGGTCCTGGACGCCCTGCAGACCGACGAGCTGTGCCCGTGCAACTGGGCCAAGGGCGACGAGACGCTCGACCCGGTCAAGCTGCTGGCCGGTGAGTGAACCGATGTCCCTCGACTCCCTCAAGGCCGCCGTACCGGACCACGCCAAGGACCTGAGGCTCAACCTCGGCTCGGTCATCGGCAACTCCGGCCTGCCCGCGCAGCAGCTGTGGGGCACGGTGCTGGCCACGGCCATCGCCTCCCGGTCCCCGATCGTGCTGCACGAGCTGGAGCCGGAGGCGAAGGCGAACCTCACGCCGGAGGCGTACACCGCGGCGAAGTCCGCGGCCGCCGTCATGGCGATGAACAACGTCTTCTACCGCACGCGCCACCTGCTGTCGGACCACGAGTACGGCAATCTGCGCGCGGGCCTGCGGATGAACGTCATCGGCAACCACGGGGTCGACAGGGCCGACTTCGAGCTGTGGTGTTTCGCGGTGTCGGCGGTCAACGGCTGCGGCTCGTGCCTGGACTCGCACGAGCAGGTGCTGCGGAAGGCCGGCGTGCAGCGTGATGTCGTCCAGGAGGCGTTCAAGATCGCCGCGGTGATCCATGCGGTGGGTGTGACCCTGGACGCGGAGGCGGTCCTGGCGAAGTAGTCGGCGGCGGCAGCCGCCTCGGGCCCCGTCCACCGTGCGGTGGGCGGGGCCCGACGCCGTGTGCCGCCTCTCTCGGGTGTGCGCGGCCCCTACGAGACGACGTCGGACGGCGGTGGGGCCGTCTGCCGCGGCATCTGCTCCACCGCCCGCTCCGGCTTCTGCTGCGCCGCGATGGCCGCCGAGTACGACCGCAGATAGCCCACCACGGTGTTCGTCACCGCCACCAGCGGCACCGCGACCACCGCGCCGCCGATCCCCGCGATCATCCCGCCGGCCGTCACCGACAGCACCACCGCCAGCGGATGGACCCGGACCGCCCGGCCCAGGATGAACGGCTGCAGGATGTGGCCCTCGATCTGCTGGACGGCAAGGACCACGGCCAGCGTCATGATGGCGGTGAAGACGCCCTGCGTCACCAGCGCCACCACCACCGCCAGCGCGCCCGACGCCACCGCGCCCACCAGGGGGATGAAGGAGAACAGGAAGATGAAGACGGCCAGCGGCACCGCCATGGGAACGTCCAGGAAGTAGATCCCCAGACCGATGAAGATCGCGTCGATCAGGGCCACGATCACCGTGCCGCGGACGTAGGCCGTCAGCGTGCGCCATGCCCGGGGGCCCGCTCCCGCCACCCCCGGCCGCGCCGCCGCGGGGACCAGCTTCAGCGTCCACTCCCAGATGCGCCGGCCGTCGTACAGCAGGAAGAGGGTGGAGAACATCGTCAGGAGGATGCCGGTCAGCGCCTCCACGATGACGGTCACGCCTTCCAGGCCCGTCGAAGTGATCTGGTCGGTGTTGGCGCCGATCGCCTCGCGCAGGTTCTTCGCGATCTCGTTGATCTGCTTGTCGGTGACGTGGAAGGGGCTGTTCAGCAGCCACTTGCGCAACTCGTCGATGCCGTCCTGGATCTGGTTGGAGAGCGAGTCGATGTTCTCCATGACCTGCCACGTCACGAACCAGCCGATCAGGCCCATGATGACGAAGCCGAGAACGGCGGTCAGCGCGGTCGCGGGCCCGCGGGGCACTCCGTGCCGTTTCAGCCATGCCACGGTCGGCTGCAGCAGCGCCGTGATGAGCAGCGCGGCCGCGAAGGCCAGCACCACCAGTTGCACGGCGCTGATGACCCGCATCAGCACCCAGACGGTGCCCGCGAGGACGAGCACCCGCCAGCCCGCCTCCGCCGCGACCCGCACGCCCCACGGCACCGCCTCGACGGGGTGCGGGCGCGGCACGACGGCGGGTGTGTACGCGGGGGGTGGCGGAAGCCGGTCCGGCGCCGCGACCGGCTCCGGCTCGGCGTTCTCCTTCTCCACCTCGGCACGGCGTTCGTCCAGCCGCTCCCCCATCTGGGTCAGTCCGGCGCCGAGCCGGGCGAGCCACCCTGGCACTACCGACATGATCCGTCCTCTTCCCCCGTGTCCGCGAGTGCCCCCCATCACTCCCCCCTGGAGTTCACGGTTCCGACCGTACAGGGCCGGGCCTCACGGCGGTGAACGGCCGCAGCCCCTCACCCATAGACGGTGAGGGGCTGCGGGAGGTTGAGTGGCCGCCCGCGGGCGGGGTCGCGACTCAGTACCAGTGGTTGGCCTGCCAGAACGACCATGCCTCGCACGGGCTGCCGTACCGGCTGTTCATGTAGTTCAGGCCCCACTTGATCTGCGTGGCCGGGTTGGTCTGCCAGTCGGCGCCGACGGAGGCCATCTTGGAGCCCGGCAGGGCCTGGAAGAGGCCGTAGGCACCGGAGGAGGCGTTGACGGCCCGGTAGTTCCAGCTGGACTCGTGGTCCACGATGTTGCTGAAGCACTGGAACTGGCCGCTCGGCACCATCTGCCGCGCCATCGCCTGGATCTGCGCCACGGTGTAGGAGCTCTGAACGGCGAAGCTGGATGCGGAGCGCACGGAGTCGCGGCTGGCCTTGGCCTCCGCCTCCTTGCGCGCCTTGGCGTCTTCTTCCGCCTTCTGCGCGGCCTTCTGCTTGGCGATCGCGTCCGCGGCCGCCTGCTTGCGTGCCGCCGCCTCGGCGTCCTTCTTGGCGCTGGCGTCCGCGGCGATGGCCTGCGCGTCGGCCTGCTGCGTCAGGGACGCCGTCTGCACCTGGGCCTGCTGGCCGGCGGGTATGTCAGCGAGGAGTGTCGAGTCGCTTGCCGTCGCCTCGGCGTCGTTGGTCTGGGCGGTGCTGCCCGAGGCAACCCCGACGACGCTTCCGACAGCGGTGACCGCCGTGGCCGAGGCCACTGCGAATCCCCGGACCGAAATCCGGCTCACACGGTTTCCTTCCAGCATCGCCCGCTTCGGTGACCCTGGCGGACGCAATCGTGCCCCTGGCGCTGGCCTCCCAACTAGCGGGGTCACGGGAGGCACGGGCCCGGTGGGCAACTCCCGGCACGGGAGCGCCGCGTGGTGCTCGGGCGGCATACGACGGCCCTATGGAGTTCTGGATGCTTCAGTTGTGCCGCACCTCCCCCACTGCCTCAAGGGCGTGGGAGGTACCCCCAGGGATACCGGTGTGTCGTATGCGGGGCCTGACAGGAGTGAGACTCTGCCGTAACCCGACACCGGGTGGCAATTCCGCGTTGCGTGTGAAAGCTCACATCCCGTTTACCCCAGGGGATTCCCAGGATCCACCACATGTGAAGGCGCCGCCCGGCTAGGCTCTAACCTTTGCCGGACGACGCCAACCTGCGAGCAATCAACCCAAGTTGAGCGCTTCGGTCAGATATGCCCTTCTTCCAGCATTTCGGTCACAAGGGCAGCGATCTGGGACCTCTCGGACCGGGTGAGCGTGACGTGGGCGAAGAGCGGATGCCCCTTCAGCTTCTCCACGACGGCGACGACCCCGTCGTAGCGGCCCACGCGCAGGTTGTCCCGCTGGGCGACATCATGGGTCAGCACCACCCGTGAATTCGCGCCGATCCGGGACAGAACGGTCAGCAGGACGTTCCGTTCGAGCGACTGGGCCTCGTCCACGATCACGAACGCGTCATGGAGCGAGCGGCCGCGGATGTGGGTGAGCGGGAGGACCTCCAGCATCCCGCGCGCGGTGACCTCCTCTATGACCTCGCGGCTGGTGACCGCGGACAGCGTGTCGAAGACGGCCTGCGCCCAGGGGCTCATCTTCTCGGCCTCGGTGCCCGGCAGATAGCCGAGCTCCTGCCCGCCGACCGCGTACAGCGGCCGGAAGACCATCACCTTCTGGTGCTGCCTGCGCTCCAGCACCGCCTCCAGGCCTGCGCACAGCGCCAGCGCCGACTTGCCGGTGCCGGCCCGGCCGCCCATCGAGACGATCCCCACGTCCGCGTCGAGCAGCAGGTCCAGGGCGATCCGCTGTTCGGCGCTGCGGCCCTTGATGCCGAACGCCTCCCGGTCACCGCGGACGAGACGGACGTTGCCCTCCGCCGTGACGCGCCCCAGCGCCTTGCCCCGCTCCGACTGGATCGTCAGGCCGGTGTGCACGGGGAGGTCCGCGACCTCGGGGACGTGGACGTGCCCCTCGTCGAAGAGGACGTCCACCTGCTCGCCGGACAGGGTCAGTTCGGACATCCCGGTCCAGCCGGAGGAGTCCGTGATGGCCAGCTCCGCGCGGTACTCCTCGGCGAGGAGGCCGACGGAGGACGCCTTGATCCGCAGCGGGAGGTCCTTCGACACGACGGTGACGTCGAACCCCTCCGCCTGCAGGTTGCGGGCGACCGCGAGGATGCGGGAGTCGTTGTCCCCCAGGCGGTAGCCGGTGGGCAGCACGCTGGGGTCCGAGTGGTTGAGCTCGACCCGGAGGGTCCCGCCGAGGTCCCCGATCGGGATGGGGGCGTCGAGACGGCCGTACCGGACACGGTAGTCGTCGAGCAGGCGGAGCGCCTGCCGGGCGAAGTAGCCGAGTTCGGGATGGTGCCGCTTGGCCTCCAGCTCCGTGACCACGACGACGGGCAGCACGACCTCGTGCTCCTCGAAGCGGCTCATGGCGTTCGGGTCGGCCAGCAGGACGCTGGTGTCGAGAACATAGGTGCGCCGGTCTGGCTTGTGGCGCTTTGTGCTGGTCACCACGGAAGGACGTACCCCCTCGGATGAGGTCGGGGAGCGACGAGAAGGGAATCCGGGAAGGCGGGCGGGAGGAAGGCGGCCGGTTGCCGGCCGCGTCGCACGGGCCGGGAACCGGCCCTCCGCTGCTTCCTCCGTGCAGTGGCCGCACGGTCGGGCTGATGCAAAGGGCCTCCCGGGCGGACGACCCCGAGCCGCCCGCTGAGATACGACACCCGTGGTTCGGGTGTCGACCTGCTTGCCTTATGCCCTCGAACGCGCGTCGCCATGCCATGGGCCATGACGGCGCGCCGGTGAACTCCGCGTGACGCCTTCCCCCAGGGGGATACGACGTGGTGGGTCAGCCGCCGTAGCGGCGGTGCCGCGCCGCGTAGTCACGCAGGGCGCGCAGGAAGTCGACCTTGCGGAAGGCCGGCCAGAAGACCTCACAGAAGTAGTACTCCGAATGGGCGGTCTGCCACAGCATGAATCCGGACAGCCGCTGCTCGCCACTCGTACGGATCACCAGGTCGGGGTCGGGCTGGTCGCTGGTGTAGAGGTGGCGTCCGATCATGTCGATGTCGACGGACTCGGCGAGGTCCTCCATCGAGGTGCCCTTGTCGCGGGCGTCGAGGATCATCGACCGCACGGCATCGGCGATCTCCTGGCGTCCGCCGTAGCCGATGGCGACGTTGACGAGTATCCCGTCGACGTGCGCGGTGGCCGCCTCGGCCTCCTTGAGGACGGTCTGCATCTGCCCGGGCAGCAGGTCGAGCGCGCCCACGTGGTGCACGCGCCAGCGGCCGTCGGCCGCGAGGGAGCGGACGACGTCCTCGATGATCCCGAGGAGCGGGACCAGCTCCTCCTTCGGCCGGTCGAAGTTGTCGGTCGACAGCAGCCAGAGGGTGACGACCTCGACGTCCGTCTCGGCACACCAGCCGAGGAACTCCTCGATCTTGTCGGCCCCGGCCCGGTGGCCCTGCGCGGTGGTCGAGCCCGCCGCCTTCGCCCAGCGCCGGTTGCCGTCCATGACGACGCCGATGTGCTTGGGCACCTGAGCGTGGTCCAGGTGGCCTTCCACCCGGCGTGCGTACAACCTGACCAGCAGGCCGCGCAGCTTGTCGCGCAGGTTCACGTGATTGTCAGCCCCTCCGTGCGGATCAGACAGGTGCGGGCGGGCGCGCTCCCCGTCAGATGGCGGTCCCCGGACCCCGTCAGACGGGGATCCCCGGAGCCGAAGCCTACCCCCGCAAGACCCCCGCCCGGCCCGCGGGCGCCGGGGCCCCGGCCGGGGTTCCGGCCGTGAACGGGGGCCCGGGCAGCCGGTGTTCTAGGCCGTTCGCACGAGGGTGGCCCTCCTGGGGAGATACGCGGGGCGGTCTCCCGGGGGCCGGCAAGGGGGTGTCGGGGGGCCGGGCAGGCGGGCCGGGCAGGCGGGCCGGAACGGGCTCCCCGCTCGGTGCGACAGACGATCCGGACGCCCGTCCGGGGGAAGAGGAACGGGAAGAGGAACGGGCACAAAAAACGGGCCGGTCCGTGGGGGGGAGACGGACCGGCCCGAGGGGGGGGTTCCACCATAACCCTTTGTAAGTGATGCTGCGCGCATTGCCGTGCCAAAACTACTCTCCGCAATCGTCTGGCAACGCCCCGGTCATCCCGGAAGCGCGCATTCACAGGCGGGCCGCGACTCTCTCGCTGCGGTTTCCAGGGGAATCCAGCGGAATCCTGAGGGATCCAAGGGGTTTGGGTGGGCTTGTGGGGCACTCGGTGACATGTCCCACATCCTCCCGGCGGGTGACCGCAGGGGAGGGCGGGCGCTTGACGCCGTCGCTAACTTCGCAGTCATGGCCATGCTCACGACACCTGGAACACCCGATCCCATACCCCTGGAGGTCGCCCGCTCGGCGCGGGCCCGGCGGCGCGGACTGCTCGGGCGCGACGGGATCAAGGGGGCACTGCTGCTGAGTCCCGCGAGCGCGCTCCACACACTGGGGATGCGGTTCGCGATCGATGTCGCCTATCTCGACCGGAGCTTGCGGGTCGTGGCGGTACGGACGATGCGGCCGGGTCGCATCGGCCTGCCTCGCCCCCGCGCACGCCACGCACTGGAGGCGGAGGCCGGGGCGATGCAACGCTGGGGGATACGGCGCGGCGTACGGGTCGCCGTACAGGACGACTGAGGGCGGCTCGACGCGGTGTTCACGGCACCGCACAGCCCCCTCCGCTGCGCGGTGCCACCCGCGTAGCTTTGCTCACGCGAATTACATTGGTCTGAACTTACGTGAGTCATGGGCGCGAAGCGAGCCGCTGTCCATAACGATGTGGAAACCCCGTGCGGACGTCCCGGCATATGGACACCGGCCTCACCCCCGTTCCCCCGGTTTGCGGGCTTCGATCAGGAAACGGGTGCTGTGGGCGACGAAGGCCCCCTCGGTCTCGATCCGCTCGTGCAGGCACCGGAGCCGGTCCGCGTACTGCTCCACGGTGAAGCCCGGAACCATCCAGATCACCTTGCGCAGGAAGTGGACGACGGCGCCGATGTCACGGAACTCCATGCGCAGCCGCGCCTCCCGGAGATCGGTGACCTCCAGCCCGGCGATCTCGGCCTCGGCCCGCGCGCGCCGGGCATCACGGGCCCGGCGGACCTCCTGCGGCTGCGGCCCCAGGAAGTGCTCGACGAGTTCGAAAGCGCTCGCCGGGCCCACCTGCTGGGAGAAGTACATGCCGCCGGGACGCAGGACACGGGCGATCTCGTGCCAGTAGGTGCGCACCGGGTGGCGGCTGGTCACCAGGTCGAAGGCGGCGTCCGCGAACGGCAGCGGCGCGTCCTCCGGCGAGGCGACGACCACGGCACCGCGCGGGTGGAGCAGCGCGGCGGCCTTGGCCACGTTGGGCGGCCAGCCCTCGGTGGCGACGGTCAGCGGCGGGAACACCGGGGCGGAGCCCAGGACCTCGCCTCCCCCGGTCTGCACGTCGAGCGCGGCGCTCACGCGCGCGAGCCGCGCCGCCATGGACCGCGCGTATCCCCACGGGGGCCGCTCCTCCGTGGCCCGGCCCTCGAACCAGGAGAAGTCCCAGCCGTCGACGGGAGCGTCGACGGCCTCACGGACGAGTTCCTCGAAGGCATGGTCGGCGGTCATGGCGTGATCCTCCCAACCACCGGGAGGGAAGGCGAACGAATTTCGGGCGTCCGCCGACCGCGCCTACGGCACGAGGGGGCGTACGTCCCGGGCCGCGAAGCGGATGAACGCCTCCGGGTCCGGCTCGTCCGCGGTCGGCTGCAGGACCACGGTGTCGGCGCCCGCCTCCGCGAGTCGCTGCACGGCCTCGGCGACGGCGTCCGCGTCCCCGGCCACCCCGTGTTCCGGCGGCGGGTCCTCCCCGGACGCCTCCATCTCGGCGCGCAGCCGGGCGGCGGCGTCCGGGCCGGTGGCCGTGTGGAGGTAGACGACGACGTGGTGGGGATCGGTACGCCCCGCCGCCTCCCGGCCCTCGTCGATGAGCCGGCGCGCCCGCCGGACGCCTTCCGGCGCCGTGGCCGCCGTGAGGATCGTGCCGTCGGCCGCCTCGCCGGACAGCCGCAGCGACCGCGGACCGGTGGCCCCGGCGAGGATGCGGACCGCCTCCGCGGGCGGCCAGTCCAGTGCGACGCCGTCCAGTCTGACGTACCGTCCGTCCGTGGTCAGCCGCTCGCCGCGGAGCAGCGCCCGCAGCGCGTCGAGATACTCGCGCAGCAGCGTCACCGGCGACTCGGCGCGGGCGCCGACCTGTCCCATCCAGCTCTGGACGCCGTGTCCGACACCCAGGACGGACCTCCCCGGGAACATCCGCTCCAGCGTGGCCGCCTCCATCGCGGCGACCGCCACGTTCCGCAGCGGCACGGGCAGCAGTCCCACGCCCACGCGCAGCCGCTCGGTCCAGGCCAGCGCGGCGGACGCGGCCGAAATCCCCCCTTCCAGGAAGCAGTCCTCCCACAGCCACAGCTCCTGGAGGCCCGACTCGTCCGCGAGCTGCGCGAGGGCGCGCAGCCGCTCGGGAGGCAGTTGGGGCCGGAACACCGCACCGAGTCCAGTCATGCGGCCTTCCTACAGAGCCCGGCCGCAGCGGACAACACCTTTACCGGCCGCCGGCCGCGTCGCGTTCGTAGTGCAGCAGCACCACACCGTTGCCGAACCGTCGGGTGTCCTTCAGACGAAGGCAGGTCAGGCCGTCGGCCTCGGGGAAGAGCCGCTTGCCCCGGCCGGCGAGGACCGGATGGACGTACACGCGGAACTCGTCGACGAGGCCGTGCCGCAGGAACTCGGCGGTGAGGCCGGCGCCGCCGAGGGCGAGGTCACCGCCGTCCTGGGCCTTGAGCGCGAGGATGTCCTCGACGACGACGTCCCGGACGACGGTGGTGTGCCAGCCGGCGTGCTTGAGGGTCCGGGAGAACACGACCTTCGGCATGTTCCGCCAGATCCGCGCGAACTCGGCCACGGGCGCCGACGCCTGCGGGTCGGCGTCGGCGGTGGGCCAGTGATCCGCCATCAGCTCGTAGGTCACGCGCCCGCTGAGGAAGGCGCCCATCTCCATGAGGACGTCGTTGAAGTGCCGATGCAGCTCGTCGTCGACCCGATGCCAGTCGATCTCGCGGTCCGGGCCCTCGCTGTACCCGTCCAGGGACATGGACATCATCAGGACGATCTTCCGCACCGCGCACCTCACCGACGTCGGTTCCCATCACCCGCCGCCCAAGCTACTCGTGCGAGGCCGCACCGGTCCCGGTTGCCACGCCCCTTCCGCCCGCGACCCGTGCGGCCCAGGTGACCGAGCGGTCGGCAGTTCCGTTCCAGCAACGACGACCTGGCCCGGGTCCGGGTGAGGCAGTGACTGGAACGGATCTGCCCATCGCTCGATGGCTGCGGGGTCCGGTGTCAGGCGCCGGCCCCCTCTGTGGCGGCGCCGCTCGACGTCCCTCTCGGGAACGACACCTCCACCCGGCGGTTCTTGCGGCGGCCCTCCTCCGAGGAGTTGTCCGCGATCGGGTAGTCCTCGCTGTAGCCGCGCACCTCGAAGGTCACGTCCCCGCCGAGGGTCACGGCCAGCCGGTCGTGGACCGCCTCGGCGCGCCGCCGGGACAGGACCAGGCCGTGGGCGTACGAGCCGAGGTTGTCGGTGAAGCCGAAGACTCGGACGTTCGTCGCGTTCTGCTTCTTGATCTCCCCCGCGATCGCGTCGATGCGGGAGCGGGCCTCCGGGTTCAGCTTGGCGCTGTCCTTGGGGAACAACACCTCCGCCTGAAGCGCGACCGTCACGTTCTCGGCGGTGTCCTCGCGGCGCTCCTCACCGCCGAGGTCCTCCACGACGGACTTGATGTCCAGCACCTTGGCGGGCGCGAGCGTGGCCCCGTCGGCGAGCTTCAGCCCCGGGCTGGTGGGGTCGACGGACGGGGGCGGGGAGGTGGCGACGGTACCGGGCGGCTCGCTGGGGCTGTCGGCGGCGACGGCCGCGGGGCCGCCGGCCAGGGTGAGTGCGGAGAGGAGGGAGAGGGCGGTGAGACGGGGGATGAGGGGCATGTCGTTCACCCCTGGGAAATCTCGATGGAGGCGGGAGGCATGGCACCGACCTGGAAGTCGACCTTGGTGGTGTCTTCGGGTGGAGCGGGGAACTGGGCGAACCATGCGGCCGACTTGCCTGCGTCCACGCCACCGCCGTCGAACTTGGTGCAGAGGCAGCGCCCCTGGGTGTCCCGCAGAACGAGGTACTTCTTCTTGCCTTTGCTGTCGATCAGGGACGCCCCGGCCAGGGATGCGCCGTTCCTGCTCAGCTCCCGCTCGTCGCCACGCCAGTTGGCCGCGATCCAGAACCGGCCGCCGCTGTTGGTGACCGTGCCGCTCACCGTCACAAAGCCGCCCTGGTCGCGAACCGCGGAGGTGACGGCGAGTGTGATGTCACCGCTCTTCACCTCGGCCAGCGCCTGCTCCGCAGCGGGTCCGGAAGACTGCCCGGCCTGGCTGCCACTGCCTCCGGCAGGGGACTTGGTCGAGGACGCTCCACCGGACTTCCCACCGCCGTCTCCTGACCCGCAGCCGGCCATCGTGAAGAGCAGCCCGGTCGTGATCGCCAGCGCGGACAGCACCCTGCGACCCTTCATGGTGTGCCGGAGATCCATCAGTACGGCTTCCTCTCACTCGGCCAGATGCACAGAGAACAGCACGGACGCGTCGGGAAGGTCCCCCGATTGGAAATCTTCGGGGTTGATGTCGACGAGATCGCCACTGCAGTCCAACTGCACGGGCTTCTTCGGATCGGCGTCCGGCGCGAAGGTGCAACGCGGCTGAATCACCGCGGTGGCCTCGGCCGTGGCGTGCCGCGTCTCGGTGCCCGGGATGATGGATTTCCCGACCGTGTAGCGCGTCTCGATGGCCACCCGGTATCCGGGATAGCCGTTGACGATGGTGCGGACGGCACCGCCCTGCACGGTGGAGTCGTTCTCCGCGGCGAGCCGCTCGGCCGCGGCGGTGGCTCCCGTGCCCTGGAAGAGATCGCCCTTCAGCCAGTCCAGCCAGTTGTCGTCATGGCCGATGGCCGTTTGGAGGCCAGTCATCAACTCGTCGCGTGAGTCCTGCGCGGCCGCCAACGCAGCAGCGTCCGCTGCGGATTGAGCTCCATTCCGCGCGGACGCTGCTTGAGCGAAAGCGAAAAAGGCGAACGCGGCGAACAGCAGGATCCCCGTCAGCCAGATGTAGATGGGGAGCGTCTGCCCTCGATCACCGCGGAGATCCGGGAGCGTCAGCCGCCGCCCGTGACCGACGTGACGGCGGTCCGGATCGCGCCCGAAATCATTCCGTCCAGACCGATCTGGTCGATCAACGTGAAGATCCCGGCAATGATGATCATCAGCCCCGCATACTCCACGAACCCGGCCCCCGTATCCCGCCCGGCCCCCCGCATCCGGGACACCACGGTCCGCCCCCACGCGCCGGCCCTGCGCCACGTCTTCGCCATCACGGTCCCTGCCCTCCCACCAGGTGCGACTGCTCCCAACCCGGACACGGTACGTGAAAGCATCCTCACTGCGAGTGGGTCCAGGGGCCCAACTTCCCTGAGGCCGGGGGGTCACCGGCTCCACCCCTCCCGGGCCGTGCCCAGCCAGCGGGCGATCGCTTCGCTACGCGAGGAACTGTGCAGCTTTGCGAAGATGCGGTTGATGTGGTTCTTCACCGTCTTCTCGCTGATGAAGCAGGCGGCGGCGATCTGCCGGTTGCTCATGCCGGCCGCGATGAGATCCATGACCTCCACCTCCCGCGCACTCAGACCGAAGTCCAGCCATCCCGCGACACGGCGCCGCGGACCGCCGACAGGGGCGGGCCGGGACGTGGACGACTGTGCCACAAATGGTTGCAGATGCGAAGAGGTTTCGCCGGGTTCGTAGGAAGTGCCGAGCGAAGACGAGACAGGGCGGGACGGGCAGGAGGCGCCCGGGGAGAGCGTCGGCCGGCCGTCCCTCAGGTCCCGTACCGCTGTGATGAGTTCGGCCGCCGTGAACTCGCCGTGCACCAGGTAGCCGGAGGCGCCGCGACGCAGGGCCTCGGCCACCACCTCGGGCTCCCGGTTGTACGTCAGCATCATCACGGGTGCTGTGCGCGTCAGTTCGGGCAGGGCGGTCAGGCCGTCCGTGCCGGGCATGCGGAGGTCCAGGAGGACGACGTCCGGGCGGTACCGGGCGGCGTGGGCGAGCGCCTGGGCGCCGTCCGCCGCCTCTGCCACCACCTCGATGTCGCGGTGGACGGACAGCAGGGCGGTGAGACCGGCCCGGACGACCGGGTTGTCGTCGGCCACGAGGACGCGCAGGGGCGGGCCGGGAAGTGCCTGGTCAGGCATGTGCGGCCTCCTCTTGGGGGGTGTGGGGAGCGGCGGGGCGAAGGGGGATGCGCAGTTGGATCCCGGCGCCGCCCAGTGGGGAGCGGCACAGGCGGAGGCTGCCGCCGAGGGAGGCGGCCCGTTCGGCCATGCCCAGCAGCCCGAAGTGGCCGGTTTTCGCCAGCGCTTCGGGGATCGCGGCCGGGGGCAGGCCGACACCGTCGTCGTCGATCCTCAGATCGAGCGTGCCGTCCTCGGTGGTGCCGAGTTCGAGCCGTACGCGCGTCGCACGGGCGTGGCGGTGCGTGTTCTCCAGTGCCTCCGACACGATTTCCAGGACGTGGCGGGCCGTGACGGGCGGAAGGAGCAGCGGGGCGTCCGCGTGCGGTCCGCTCAGCTCGGCATCCGCGCCGGCGCGTGCCGCGAACTCGCCCAGCCGCGACCTGAGTTCGGTTGTCACGTCCAGATTCGCCGTGGTGAAGTCGGTGTGGCGCCGCAGGTCCGACAGCAGGTCGCGGGACTGCGCCGCGGCCCGGCGCGCCGCGCCGGCCACCAGGGTGGCCCGGCGCTTGAGTTCCTCGGGGTCGCGGTGGTCGGCGGAGGCCGCCAGGGCCTCGGCCGCCAGGGCCAGCCCGTGCAGCGTTTTCGCCACCGAGTCATGCAGTTCCCTGGCCAGCCGGGCGCGTTCGGACTCCACGGCCTCCGCCGCCGCGAGGCGGGCGTTGGCCTCCGACAGCGCCTCGCCGGCCGCGCCGAAGCGGAAGAGCAGATTGCGCAGGGTCACGCCGATGATGCCGGCGGCCACACAGAAGCCGGCGACGAGGAGGGTGCTGACGCCGGCACCGGGCCGGTGCTCCCAGGTGCGGAACACCCCGAGCACCACGCCCAGTTGCAGGCCCGTGAGGACGCCCGCGCCGCGCCAGCCGTAGAGCAGCCCGGACAGGAGCGGGGTGCAGACGCTGGCGTAGGCGAGAGGGGAGGCCGGGGAGGCGGTGAGCAGGAGCGTGGCGACGAAGAGGAGGTCCAGCGCCATCAGCGTCGGGTGGGCGAGGAGGCGCGGGCCGACGCGGTCCCAGTCGCGCAGCATGGCGTACGACGTCATGACGCCGAGGACGGCGGCCGCGAGGACGGCGTAGCGGGAGGCGCCGTGCGGGGTGTTGGCCAGGGCGAAGGGGGAGCCGATCAGCACCATGGCGAGGCGTACGGCCACGGTCTGGCGGCACAGGGCCTGGAGCGCGCTCAACTGGAGGCGGACGCTCGCCGGGGGCGGTGCGTCGTCCTCCAGGTACCCGGGGGTCGGGCGGCCGGTGCGGCTGCTCATCATCGGCCCAGGATCGATCCGAAGTCCGTCCCCGAGCCCAGGAACATGCCCGTGGCGATGAGGATCATCGTCGCCGGGAGCATGAAGACCAGGGTGACCAGCGTGGCCTTGGGGATCGTCTTGGCGGCGCGGCGGCGGGCGTTCTGGGCGTCGGTCCGCCGCATGTCGGTGGCCAGCTGGATCAGCGTCTCCGCGATCGGGGAGCCCAGTTCCTCCCCCTGCTGCAGGGCCGAGACGAACTGGGCGACCTGCTCGGAGGAGTTGCGTCTGCGGAGTTCGTCGAAGGCCTGGCGGCGGCTGACCCCCATGTCCATCTGGCGCAGGGTGATGCGCAGTTCGTCCGCCCAGGGGCCCTCGTACTTCTCCGCGACCCGGTCCAGCGCCTGGCGGAAGCCGAGGCCCGCCGAGACGACGACCGCGAGGACGTCCAGGAAGTCGGGCAGCGTGCGGTCGATGACCTCCTTGCGTTCGCGGACGGCCTGCCAGATCAGGGCGTCGGCGGCGAACAGCCCGAAGGCGAGGGTGCCGGCCGCGAACAGGAGCTGCCCGTTCGACAGGAAGACCAGGCCCATGACGAGGCCGAAGACGCCGTAGACCGCCCGGCGCGCGGCGTATCTGGTGAGTGTGAGCCCGCCTGGGTTGCCTGCCATGTCGATGCGGCGCCGCTTGGCGTCGACGCGGCGCGGGCCCATCAGGCGCAGGACGAGGGGGGCGAGGCGCATACCGAGCCGGTCGACCGCCGAACCCGCCTTGGAGACTCGGGTGGCGCCCACCTCCAGGGCGAGGGCCAGGTCGCTCGGCAGCTTCGCCTCCGCGCGGATCATGCGGACCGCGAAGAGGATCCCGGCGACCGACACGGCCATCAGCAGGGCGAGGAGCAACGGCAGCATAGTGTGGTCCCCCTCACACTTCGATCTTGCCGAGGCGGCGGATGACGAAGAAGCCGACCGTGTACAGGCCGAGCGCGAGCAGCACCAGGCCCTGACCGAGGGGGGAGCCGGTGACGCGGGCGAGTGCGCCTTCGTTCGAGGAGTTGACCAGGACGAGGGAGCCGAGGCCAAGCAGCGGCACGGTGAAGGCGGTGGCGTTGACCTCGGAGAGCATGGTGCGGACCTCTCGCCGTGTCTCCTTGCGGTCCTCCAGGGTCTGGGTGAGGTTGCGCAGTGAGTTCACCACCGAGCCGCCCGCCTTGTTGGCCAGGACAAGGGTGGTGACCAGAACGATCAGCTCCCGGGACGGGAGCCGTTCGGCGAGTTCGCCGAGGGTGTCGTCGATTGTGCGGCCGAGGGTCAACTGGTCGGCGACCCGGGCCAGTTCCTCGCCGGCCGGGGCCTCCAGCTCCTCCGCGGCCATGGCGAGGGCCGTGCGCAGGGCCAGGCCGGCGGCGGTGGCGTTGGCCAGCAGACGGGCCACGTCGGGGAGCTGGTTGATGAACGCCTCGATGCGTTTCTGACGCTGCCAGTTGAGGAAGATGGCCGCGCTCCACACGCCGACCAGGGCGGCGATCGGGCCGAAGAAGGGGGCGAGGGTGGCCGCCGCGATCAGCCACAGGGCGAGGACGACGGCGGTGACGTAGGTGGAGAACTCGCCCGGCGTCAGGTCGAGTCCGGTCGCCGAGAGCCGCAGCTGGAGGGTGCGGCCCAGACGGGTGCGGCGCAGTCTGCGGTCGACGGCCGTGAAGCGCCGTACCCGGCCCGAGGCGGCGCGGGCCGGTTCCGTCGTGCTTCCGGAGAGCCGGTCGACGAGCGCCTGGCGCTGGGCACGGCCAGAGGCGTACACGTGCACTCCGGCGACGGCGAGGGTGCCGGTGAGGACGGTGGCGCCGAGGGCGAGGAGGGCGGGGCTGTTCACGGCTCGCTCCTCTCGCGGGCTTGGTTGGCGTCGTGGGCAGGGTGGACGTCGTGGGCGCGGTGGACGTCGGAGGCGGGAACGCCGGGGGCAGGGATGCCGGAGGCAGGAACACCGGAGGCAGGAACACCGGAGGCGAAGGCATCGGAGGCAGGAACACCGGAGGCGGGGTGGACGTCGCGGACGTCGTAGACGTCGTGGGCGGGGGTCATCCGATGGCCTGCCTCGTGGTCAGTGCGTCCAGGGCCTCCGCGACGCCGAAGGCCGGGGGGAGCGGCTCGTTCGCGACGTACAGCTTCTCCGCGGTCGCCCGGGGCAGCGGCAGGTGCTCGAAGCGGCCGCGGACGATCCGGTCGGGGCCGAGGGGCTGCGGGACGAACCGGGACACGGGGGCGATGCTGAACTGCTCGCGGCCGTGGGAGACGACGAGCGCGATCTCCACGACCTTGCGGGAGCCGTCGGCGTACCGGGCGAGCTGGACGACCACGTCCACCGCCGAGTTGATCTGGTCCTTGAGCGCCTCGAAGGGGATCAGCACCTCGGACATGGAGCCGAGGGTCTGCAGCCGCATCAGCGCGTCCTCGGCCGAGTTGGCGTGCACGGTGGCGAGGGAGCCGTCGTGGCCGGTCGACATCGCCTGGAGCATGTCGAGGGTCTCGCCGCCGCGGACCTCGCCGACGATGATGCGGTCGGGCCGCATCCGGAGGCTGTTGCGGACCAGGTCGCGGATGGTGATCTGGCCCCTGCCCTCGACGTTCGGCGGGCGCGACTCGAGGCGGATCACATGCTCCTGCTGGAGCTGGAGTTCGGCGGAGTCCTCGATGGTGATGATGCGCTCGTGGGACGGGATGAGCCCGGACAGGGCGTTGAGCAGGGTCGTCTTGCCGGTGCCCGTACCGCCGCTGACGATGAGGTTGAAGCGGGCGCGGACGAACGCGGCCAGCAGCATCAGCATCTGCTCGTCGAGCGAGCCGAGGCCGATGAGTTCGGGGAGCGTGTACGCGCGGGGGAAGCGGCGGATGGTGAGGGTGGGGCCGGTCAGGGCGAGCGGCGGGATGATGACGTTGACGCGTTCGCCGGTGGGCAGCCGGGCGTCGACCATCGGGTTGGACTCGTCGACGCGCCGGTTGACCGTGGAGACGATCCGCTCGATGGTCTGCATGAGCTGCTCGGTGGAGGCGAAGCGCAGCGGGAGCTGTTCGACCCGGCCGGCCCGCTCCACGAAGATCGAGTCCGGGCCGTTGACCATGATCTCGGTGATGGACGCGTCGGCGAGCAGCGGTTCGAGGACGCCGAGGCCCAGGGCCTCGTCGACGACCCGGCGGATCAGCTGGGAGCGTTCGGCGGAGGAGAGGACCGGGCCCTCGCGGCTGATGATGTGGCCGAGGACGCGTTCCAGACGGACCCGGCGTTCGGTGGCCGCGAGGCCGGACATCTCGGCGAGGTCGATCTCTTCGAGGAGCTTGGCGCGGTAGACCGCGACGAGGTGCCCGTCCTCGCGGGGGGCTACGCCGTCGTCCTGGGCGGCGATACGGGAGCGGAGGCTCATGCCTGTCGTCAACTCCTCTCTGGCGTATGGGCTTCAGTCGTCGTTGGGCATGGTGGCGTGACGGGTGACGTCCCAGCCGCCGAAGAGGGGGATGACGGCGGGTACGTGCACGGTGACGGTGGCGGTGGTGGTGTCGGAGCCCTGCTGCACATCGGGCCGCGGGTTCAGCCATCCACTCACCGCGGCCCGGCCCGCCGCCGGCCCGTCCTGCTTCTGGGAAGCCGCCCGTGCGGCCGCGCGGGCGCCCGATCCGGCCTGGTTGATGCCGTAGCCGACGAGGCCGAGCTGGATGGCGGCCATGCCGATGAGGAGGAGGACGGGCAGGAAGCCGGCGAACTCCAGCATGGAGACGCCGCGGTCGTTCCACCGGCGGGTCCGCCCTCTCCCCCACCGGGGGGTCCGCCGTGCCAGTGGGCGCGCGGTGCTGCGGCGCCGGAGCGCTGTCCTCATGGCCCGTTCACCTCCAGCGCCGCGCCCGCGCTGCCGTCCACGCTCCAGCCCGGGTTGACGCCCGGGAAGAACAGGGGGACGTCCGCCGTGACCGTCGCCCTCATCACCGGGCCGGCCGGAGCACACGTGATGTCGGCGCCCTTCCAGGCGTCGGGCAGGTGGGCGGCGCCCGCGGCCCGGCACGCCCCCGCGACGTCGCCCCGCACGGCGTACGCGGCGGTGGCAGCCCTGGCCGCCTCGTCCGCCGCGTTGCCCACGAGCGAGTACGTGTAGCCATACAGGACGCACTCCCACAGGAGCGCCATCACGACCAGCACGAGCGGGAACATCCCGGCGAATTCCAGGGTCACCGCGCCCCGGTCGCCGCCCTTGCGCCACAGGCCGATCGCGCCCCGGTCGGAGGACGGCTTGCGGCGCCGTCCGCCCCCGCCCTCGTGCACCGTCACCAGGCCCAGCTCCCCCGCCAGCGCCCACAGCGCCTGCTTCACGGTGGAGCGGGCGTCGAGGTCCTGGAGGCGTCCGGCGTCCACGACCGACTGGAGTTCCTTGTAGGCGGCCGGGACGGCGGCGCGGGCCATGCGCGTGCCGGTGACGCGTTCGACGAGGGAGGGCTGGATCTCGGTGGCGCGCGAGTGGCGGTTGACGACCGTCAGGGTCTCCTCGGCCTTGCGGATCTGGAGCCGGTCCCACAGGCGCACCATCCGTTTGGCGGCACGGACCGCGACCACGTCCGGCGTCACCAGCAGCAGCGCCTGGTCGGCGACCTCGACCGCCGCGGCGGTGGCGGAGTTCATCTGGGAGCCGCAGTCGACGATCACCACGTCGTGGCGGGAGCGCAGGGCACCCAGTACCTGGCGGGCGACCCGGTCCGTGACCTCCTCGCCGCGTTCGCCCTCGGCGGGCGCGAGGAGGATGCCCATGCCGCTGTCATGGGTGTAGAGCGCGTCCTGGAGCACGCGCGGGTTGATGTCGGTGATCCCGGCGAGGTCGGCGACCGAGCGCCGGAACTGCACGTCGAGGTACGAGGCGATGTCCCCGGACTGCAGGTCGAGGTCGACCAGCGCGACCGTACGCCCCGAGGCCCGGGCGGCGAGCGCCAGCTGGACGGCCGTGACGGTGGCGCCGACGCCGCCCTTCGCACCGGTCACCGCGACCACGGTTCCGCCGGGCCCGGCGTACGGCTCCGGGGTGGCGCTGCCCAGATGACGGCGCATCCCCGACGACCAGGCGGCGGCGGCCTGGACGCGTTCGGCGAGGGCGTCGTAGGCGAGGGGCAGGGTGACGATGCCGCGGGCGCCGGAGTCCATGGCGGCGGTGAGGACGCCCGTAGTCGTGTCGGCGGTGATCAGCACGACCCCCACGGCCGGGAACCGCATCACCAGGTCGCGGATCAGGTCGAGTGCGGGGACCGGCCCGATCCGCTCGTGCACGAGCACGACCTCGGGCAACTCGTCCAGGGATTCGCCGGCCAGGCGTGCCAGGGTGTCGAGCAGGGCCGTGGAGTCCTGGACCGGCGGGGCGGGCTCGGCGTCGGCGATCTGGCTCAGCAGGGTGGTGAGCGCTCGGGCGGCGTCGGCGTCACCGACGGCGGGGAGGATACGGATGGTCATCGGCGCGCCCCCGTCGGAACAGACCCGCCGGGGGCCGGAACGGACCTCATGCGCGGCCTCCTACTTGTCCTGGTCGAGGGTGTAGGTGCGCTCGCCCGGGGCGACCGCCGTCTCGGAGCCGCCCGCGACCAGGGCGAGCCGGACGTGTTCGGCGAACGACTCGGCGTAGGCCACCCGTTGGGCGTCGGCGGTGTCGAGCGCGAAGGTGATGGGCACGGCCTCGGTGGCGTTGCGGCGGCGTTCGTCACTGGACTGTCCCGGGTCCAGGGCGGTGAGCCGGCCGACGTCGAGGACGCGGGCGTTGGTCACGATGACCTTCGACTCGTCCTTGCTCTTCTCGTTCGCGGCCTTGAAGGTGGCGTAGATGTTGACCCGCGAGCCGGGGTCGATCTTTCCGGCGACGCCGGTCGACGCGTCGATCATGATCGCGATCTCCTGCTGCCCCGGCTCGAGTGCGGGCCGGTCGACGATCATGTCGGCCTGGAGCAGCGACCCCTTCTCCAGCCGGGTCACGGCGATCTTGCCGCGGATCTGCGTGAGGCTGGTGACGGCGGTCGAGGACAGCCAGCGCCTGGGCACGGAGATCTTCTGGAACTGGTCGGCGGTGAGTTCCTTGTACGGTGCGATGTCGCTCTTGAGCCGGTACGCCGTGACCTCCGGGCCGACCTTGGAGTTCACGTCGCGGATCACCGACAGCACTCCGGCGAAGGCGCCGACGGCGCACAGGGCCGAGAGGACCAGCAGGATGACGCCGCGGCGCTGGCGTGCGTTCACTACATCTCACCTCGAGGGGACGTGCCGTGTGGTCGAGCGCTGGAGCCCGGTGCTGTGATGCCTGTGGCTGTGATGCCCTGTTGCTGTGATGCCCCGGTGCTGTGGCGTTGTAGCGCTGTGGTGCCGTGGGGTGGTGATGGCGTCCGCAGGGTTATGTGCCCCCTCGGGGAAGTGCGCGCACCGCGGTGGCCGGCCGGTGGTCCGCGGGAGGTGGCAGGGGCGCTGCGCAGAATCCGCAGCGGTCGCCGATGAGTTCGAGCCCGCACCAGTGGCACACCTCGCGCCGTACGGACGAGACGAGCTGGTAGAGCACCGACACGTCGTGCAGTCCGGCGGCGAACTCGGCGAGCCGGCCGGTCCCCCACCAGCGCGCGGACTCCTCCGGCAGGGGGACGGTCGCGACGCCCTGCACCTGCCAGGAGGGGGCGAGCGAGGCGGTGACCCAGTCCGAGGGCGGCTGTCCGGCGGCGACCAGCATCCGGGTGCCGAACTCGGGGCCCGGTAACTCCTCCTGCCCCGCCCGTGCGAGCTGCGGCCGGGGATTGGCCAGTACGGCGAACTGGGCTCCCGGCATCCAGGACTTGGCGTGGGACGTCAGCGGGACGGGGACCCTGTCGAGCCTGGCGACCGAACCGAGGAGGGCGCCGGCGTAGATGTAGTGGGCGAGCAGACGGGCGGACGACGCCAGCACCCCCGGGCTGAAGTCGCAGACGGACAGCTGCCGCAACTGCTGGGCCAGCAGGGCGAGCCCGAGCGGGGGCAGGTCGACGCCGAGCAGCGCGATGCGGTCGCTCTCCAGCACGCAGCGGACGGTGTGCAGCCGCTGGACGGCCGGGTCGTCACCGGAGGCGGGGTACAGGGCGATGACGTAACCGTGCTGTTCGATGAGAGCGTGCATGGCGCCCAGCGACTCTTCGAGCGTGGGCTGCGGCTGGACGGCGGCCGGCGGGGTCTGCCGATCGAGCGGTGGCAGCACCAGGCCGGGACTGGTGACGGCTATCGCGGTCGGCACGGCTGCACACCACCCCGTTCACTGCGGCGAGGTGGTCGACCTCCGCCTCAGATGGCCCCTGTGACGTCCCATTGCGTCGTCCTGCAACAGCACCATATCCACGGCATGCCCCGCTCAACACACAATCGGGAAGATCATCTCACGGAAGGTGGGGGCGCGATCGACACAGAGTAGGCGCATATGCCTCAACTCGTCGCGACTGCTGGAGCATTGGCACCGCCGGGGACCTTGACAACACGATTGGTCTGGACCAAATTCACGGGTCAGACGGTGGTCACCGTTCCGCAATGCCCTCCTGCCCTTCCTCTCCCCACATTCGGAGGCCCAAGTGGACCGCGTACCAGGCATGCTCCGCCGCAGACGGACCCTCGCCGGGGCCGTCGTCGCCGCGCTCGCCCTCTCCCTCCTGGGCGCGGGCCACGCGGCTGCCGCGGACGTGAACAACACCAGGAACGCCGGCTTCGAGTCCGGCCTGAGCAACTGGACCTGTTCGGCCGGCAGCGGCACGACGGTGTCCTCCCCGGTGCACGGGGGCGCGTCCGCGCTCAAGGCGACGCCGGCCGGGCAGGACGACGCGGAGTGCACCCAGACCGTGGCGGTCCGGCCCGACTCCACGTACACGCTGACCGCGTGGGTGCAGGGCGGCTACGCGTTCCTGGGCGCCACCGGCACCGGCACGACGGACGTCTCGGTCTGGACGCCGGACTCGACCGGCTGGAAGCAGCTGACCACGACCTTCTCGACCGGCGCGTCGACGACATCGGTGACGGTGTACCTGCACGGCTGGTACGGGCAGGCGGTGTACTACGCGGACGACGTGTCGGTGTACGGGCCGGACGGGGGCGGGGGCGGCGACCCGGGACCGACCGTGCCCGCGGCCCCGACGGGTCTGGCGGTATCGGCGACGACGTCGTCCTCGGCCTCCCTGGCCTGGAACCCGGTGACGGGCGCGACGGGCTACACCGTGTACCGGGACGGCACGAAGGCGACGGCCGTCACCGGCACCTCGGCGACGGTGACGGGCCTGTCGCCGTCGACGTCGTACTCCTTCCAGGTGACGGCGACCAACGCGGCGGGCGAGTCGGCGAAGTCGTCCCCGGTGACGGCCACGACGGCGCCCTCCGGCGGCGGCGGAGGGGGCGGAGCGCTCCCCAAGCACGCGGTGACGGGCTACTGGCAGAACTTCAACAACGGCGCGGCCGTGCAGAGGATCTCGGACGTCCCGTCGCAGTACGACATCATCGCGGTGGCGTTCGCGGACGCGACCGGCACACCCGGCGCGGTGTCCTTCACGCTGGACTCGCCGGGTCTGGGCGGCTACACGGTGGACCAGTTCACGGCGGACATCAAGGCGAAGCAGGCGGCCGGGAAGAAGGTCATCGTCTCGGTCGGCGGCCAGAACGGCACGGTCTCGGTGAACGACGCGGCGTCCGCGGCGAACTTCGCGAACTCGGTCTACTCGCTGATGCAGACGTACGGCTTCGACGGCGTGGACATCGACCTGGAGAACGGCCTGAACGCGACGTACATGTCTCAGGCGCTGCGCCAGTTGTCGTCGAAGGCGGGCTCGTCGCTGATCATCACGATGGCCCCGCAGACCATCGACATGCAGTCGACGTCGAACACGTACTTCCAGACGGCGCTGAACATCAAGGACATCCTGACGGTCGTCAACATGCAGTACTACAACAGCGGTTCGATGCTGGGCTGCGACGGCAAGGTCTACAGCCAGGGCTCGGTGGACTTCCTGACGGCCCTGGCGTGCATCCAGTTGGAGGGCGGCCTGTCCCCGTCCCAGGTGGGCCTCGGCCTCCCGGCCTCGACGAGCGCGGCGGGCGGCGGGTACGTGTCGCCGACGGTCGTGAACAACGCCCTGGACTGCCTGACCCAGGCCACGAACTGCGGCTCCTTCAAGCCGTCGAGGACGTACCCGGGCCTGCGGGGCGCGATGACGTGGTCGACGAACTGGGACGCGTCGTCGGGGAACGCGTGGTCGAACTCGGTGGGGGCGCACGTGCACGCGCTGCCGTGACGGCGGCCGGGCGACGCACAACGGGACGCGGGGCGGCCGACCGGGGGTCGGCCGCCCCTGCCACCGCGCGGCCGAACCCGGCGGCGCTGCGGACTGAGCAGCTCAGTCGGCACCGCCAGCCACCTCCATTGCTCAGCTCGTCTATGGCAGCAACTCCCGCGCCTACGACGGCCAGGCCCGTTCATCCGCCGCCGGGGCACCTTCCACCGGCAGGCGAGGCGGACCACCCGTTGCAGGCCGGTCCGCCGACTCGGGGAGGCCCGGTACTGCGGCTGACGGCGGCGCGAGTCGGTCGCCTCAGTCGTCGTCCTTCCCGGGGGCTGCGGGTTCCTTCCCGCCGTCCTCGAAGTACGCGTCCAGCACCTCGTCCAGGCGCGCGTCCCACTCCGTGAAGCGCGAACGGGAGTCCGCCTCGATCTCCAGCGGGTACCAGCGGCGTTCCGGCGTGTGCACGGTCACCGTGAACCGCTTCCCGAAGCGGGCGGTCTCCGTCTCCACCGCGCCGATCTCGTCCCAGCCGAACTCGCACTCCTGGTCGTCCAGGCGCAGCCGGATGCCGCCGTGGTCGGCGACGATCCGGGCACGGCGGTCGGCGGCCTCGAACACGGGGCCTTCGGGGGCCTGTTCCCCCTCGGGCTCCTCTTCCGGCTCCTCGCCGGCCGTCTCCTCATTCTCGTCCTCGGCGGAGGGCTCCCCGCCGGCGTCAGCGACCGCGTCCCCGACCGTGCCCTTCTCCTCGGGCTCGGCCTCGTCGGACCTGGGGTCCTCCGGCTCGGCGGCGGACGCGGGTGAGGTGAGCCCGGGGATGAAGGCCGGGTCCATCCCGGCGCCGTCCAGGGGCTGACTGCTCGAACCAATGCGCTGCTCCACAGCGGGCAGTATGGTCGAAGATCCTGTGCCGGACACAGTCGGCCCCTGCATCGTTATACGAATCCTCGCCATACAACGACGCTCACCGGCCGTGACCCGGCGGACGGGGCCGGCGACGCAGGCGGAGGACTCTTCGTGGCCGCCGAGGCCGACGGCCCAGCCCTGGTCGCGCGCCTTCCGCCGGAGAGGCGGCGGCTGCAACGACCACTTCAGGAGGCTCCATGGATGCCGGGACCACCGCAGAGCGCCTCGCCGCTCTCCTGGCGGAACGCGTCGACCACCGCTTCAAGGGCCTCCCGCCGGACGCCGAGGGGCTGACGCTCGCGGAACTGGCCGCCCAGCGCCGCAACCTCTTCACCGGTGGTTTCACCACCCCGGTCCTGGCCCTGTCCGCCGAACGCCTGCAGCACAACCTCGACCTGATGGAGACGTACGCCGCCCGCCACGGCCTCGCCTTCGCCCCGCACGGCAAGACGTCGATGGCACCCCAGCTCTTCCACCGCCAGATCGAGCACGGCGCCTGGGGCATCACGCTCGCGGTCCCCCACCAGGTCCGGGTGGCGCGGTGGTTCGGCATCCAGCGGGTGTTCCTGGCGAACGAACTGGTCGATCCCGCGGCCCTGCGCTGGATCGCCGCCGAACTCGCCGCCGACGCGGACTTCCGGTTCGTCTGCTACGTGGACTCGGTGCGCGGCGTCGAACTGATGGACGCGGCCCTGGGGGGGACCGGGCGCCCGGTGGACGTGGTCGTCGAGCTGGCGGCCGGCGAGGGCGCGCGCACCGGTGCCCGCACGGAGGCGGAGTGCGCTGCGGTCGCGGACGCGGTGGCGGCGACGGGGACGCTGCGCCTGGTGGGCGTGGCCGGATACGAGGGCGAGGTGCCCCGGGCGGACCCGGACCGGGTACGTGCCTGGCTGCGCCGGCTGACCGCGCTGGCGGCGGACTTCGACGAGGCGGGCCGGTTCGCGGGGCTCGACGAGATCGTGGTGAGCGCGGGCGGCAGCGCGTGGTTCGACGCGGTGGCGGATGTCTTCGCGGAGCTCCCCGGCCTGTCCGCGCCCGTGCTGAAGCTGCTGCGCTCGGGCGCGTACGTCTCCCATGACGACGGCCACTACCGCAGACTGACCCCGTTCGTCCGGGTCCCGGAGGAGGGCTCGCTGGAGCCCGCCTTCCGGCTGTGGACGCAGGTGGTGTCCAGGCCCTCGCCGGAGCAGGGGTTCTCCAACGCCGGCAAGCGGGACGCGGCGTACGATCTGGATCTGCCCTTCGCCCTGGTGGTGCGCCGGGGCGGCGAGGAGCGCCCGGCCACGGGTGTCTCGGTGACCGCCCTGTCCGACCAGCACGCCTGGCTCCGTACGACCCCGGAGGCGGACGTGGAGGTCGGGGACTGGCTCGGCATGGGCCTGTCCCACCCGTGCACGTCCTTCGACAAGTGGCAGCTCATCCCGGTGACCGAGGCGGACGGCACGGTCGTCGACTACATCCGCACGTTCTTCTAGGAGAACAGCAGGGCACAGAGCGAGCAGAAGGAAACAGGAGGCAGCGTTCCCATGGATCTCCCCGATCTCGCCGACCTCGTCATCCGGGACGCGGACGTCGTCGACGGCAGCGGCGCCCCCTCCTACCGTGCCGACGTGGCGGTCAAGGGCGGCCGGATCGTCTCGATCGTCAAGGAGGCCGCGGGGGCGGGCTGCCAGCGTCCCAGGGCCGTGCGGGAGCTGGACGCCGAGGGCCTGGCCCTCTCTCCCGGTTTCATCGACATGCACGCCCACAGCGACCTCGCCCTCCTGCGCGACCCCGACCACAGCGCGAAGGCGGCGCAGGGCGTGACCCTCGAGGTCATCGGGCAGGACGGGCTCTCGTACGCCCCGGTCGACGACCGCACGCTCGCCGAGGTGCGCCGCACGATCGCCGGCTGGAACGGCCACGGCGACGACATCGACTTCACCTGGCGGTCGGTGGGCGAGTACCTGGACCGGCTGGACCAGGGCATCGCGGTCAACGCGGCCTATCTGATCCCGCAGGGCACGGTACGGATGCTGGCCGTGGGCTGGGAGGACCGGGAGGCGACGCCCGAGGAGCTGGACCGGATGCGCCGGCTGGTCGCCGAGGGGATGCGGCAGGGCGCGGTCGGCATGTCGTCCGGGCTCACCTACACGCCCGGCATGTACGCCAAGGACGCCGAACTCGCCGAGCTGTGCCGGGTGGTGGCCGAGTACGGCGGCTACTACTGCCCGCACCACCGCTCGTACGGGGCGGGAGCGCTCAAGGCGTACGAGGAGATGGTGGCCCTGGCCCGTGAGGCCGGCTGCCCGCTCCACCTCGCCCACGCCACCATGAACTTCGCCGTCAACGAGGGCCGCGCGCCGGAACTGCTGTCCCTGCTGGACGACGCCCTGGCGGCGGGCGCGGACATCACGCTGGACACCTACCCCTACACCCCGGGCTGCACGACGCTGGCCGGGCTGCTGCCGAGCTGGGCGAGCGAGGGCGGCCCGCAGGAGATCCTTGGGCGGCTGGCCGACGACGCGGTGGCCGAGCGGATCCGGCACGACCTGGAGGTCCTGGGCACCGACGGCTGCCATGGCGTGCCCGTCGGGTGGGACACGATCGAGATCTCGGGGGTGAGCGATCCCGCGCTCGCGTCGTACGTCGGCAGGACCGTCCGGGAGTCGGCGGAACTGCGCGGCGAGGAGCCGTGGGCGACCGCCCGCCGGCTGCTGGTCGAGGACCGGCTGGGCCCGACGGTCCTGCAGCACGTGGGCCACGAGGACAACGTCCGGGCGGTCATGCGGCACCGCGCCCACACCGGCGGCTCCGACGGCATCCTGCGGGGCGCGAAGCCGCATCCGCGCGCGTACGGCACCTTTCCGCACTATCTCGGCCGGTATGTGCGGGAATTGGGGGTGCTGTCGCTGGAGGAGTGCGTGGCCCACCTCACCTCGCGCCCGGCGGCCCGGCTGCGGCTGCCGGACCGCGGTCTGGTCCGCGAGGGGTACCGCGCCGATCTGGTGCTGTTCGATCCGGACACGGTCGCTGCGGGCGCCACGTTCGAGCATCCGCGCACGCTCCCGACGGGCATCCCCCACGTCCTGGTCGACGGCCGTTTCGTGATCGAGGACGGGCGCAGGACCCAGGTGCTGGCGGGGCGGGCGGTTCGCAGGACTCCCCTGTGACCGCCCGCCCCGCGCCCGCTGGCTAGGGCTTGGGCAGGACGCAGCCGCTCGCACTCAGGTCGAGCTTGTTGCCGGTCCCGAAGCACGCCGGGATCTGGTAGGTCTCCTCGGCGTAGTTGATGCCCTGGCGGACGGTGATGTTGCCGCTCTCGTCGACCTCGCAGGGGTTGTTCACGGTGCAGGTCTCGCCGTTCTCGTTGCCGGTGTTGTTGACGGCGACGACCTTGCCGGTGGCGTCGTCGACGACGGGCGATCCGGACGTGCCGCCGATGGTGTTGCAGGAGGAGGTGTAGCGGACCGAGTCCTTCCAGGTCCAGCCGCCCTCCTTCAGGCGGTAGACGAACCCGTCGATGCTGCAGGTGTAGATCCGCTTCCAGTAGCCGGAGACGACGCTGATGGCGGTGCCGGCGACCGGATGCGTGTCGGCGACGGTGAGGGCGCTGATGCCGTACGAGTTCCTGATCCGCGCGTAGGTGCTCGTGAGCTGGTAGATCGTGACGTCCGTGTCGGTCATCGTGGAGTACGCGACCTTGCTCGCGCGCAGCGTCCCGATTCTGCTGCCCGAGGAGTTGAGCAGGCCGAAGGTGCGGCTGGACGCCTGGTCGACGATGACCTCACCGGGCGACGGGAAGCCCGTCTCCAGGCAGTGGCCGTTGGTGAGCACGAGCGCGGGGTCGGTGTCCGCGGAGTTCGGGAAGCGTATGACGGACCCGGAACAGTTGCTGAGCGAGACCGCGCCGGCGAAGTTCACGGCCTGGATGGTCGCCGTACCGGAAGCCGTGGCCGTCCGCGAGAGCGGGGCCGGCTGCGCGACCGCGGCCGTCCTGGCGGCCGTTTCCGCGGAGTGGGGCGCCGCGACCGCCGGTGCCGCGCCGGCCCCGGCGATCACCAGGGCGAGGAGCGCGGCGACGAGAGGCTTTCTCATGTGGGGGATCCCCTCTGGATGAGGCTGCGATGACGTGACGGCCGGAGGTCGTCCGGCCGCCCCTGTTTTGTCATGCGCATTGTGAGTGGAGGGGTGTGCGCGGGCAAGGAGTCGTTTTCGGCCGCCTCGAAACGGACATCCGGACAGGACGGCGAACACGACGGTGCACCGCGCCGGGGACCTGCCCCCCTCGCCCCCGGCCGGGGACCGCCCGCGATCCCCGGGACCCGGCTACCTGGGCCCCTTGGTGGCCCCGTGCCCGCGACCGGGCTTGCGGACGACGCCGGCTGTGCCGGTCGCGCTCGCGGTGGCGGAGGGAGAGGCGGCGGGGGCACTGGTGGTGGGCGCGGGCGACCCCGCCGGGTCTCCGCTCGCCGCATCGGAGGCGCTCGACGAGGCTCCGGCCGAGGGGGAGCCCGTGGCTCCCGCGGACGGCTCGGTCGCGGAGGAGACGGGCCCCTCCGGGAGCGGCAGCGACGGCTTCACGTTCGGGCGCGCCGGCTCCCCGGCTCCCGGCGCGCCCGAGGAGCCGGAACTGAAGGCTCCGGCGAGCGCGACGGCGACGCCCACGGCACCCAGGGCTCCGGCGGCCACGACCGCGGGGCGGGGCAGCCGGAAGCGCGGTGCGGAGCGGGCCCTGCGCCGCGATCCGGCGCGCGGGCCGGGGCCGTAGCCGCCGTCGCCACCGCCGTCGCCGTACGCCCCGGGGGCGGGGCCGGGACCGCCGTCGTAGGTGTCGTAGGTGTCGTAGGTCGCGGAGCCCCGTTCACCGTCGCAGGACACGGGCGGCAGCCTCTGCGTCTCGTCGTACGCGTTCTGCCAGCCGTGCGCGGCCGCCGGGTCGGCGTACCGGTCGTACTCGGGCGCCGCGTCGGCGTACGGGTGGTACACGTGCGGCGAACCCTGGGGATCGCCGTTCTCCTGGTGCGGCCCGCTGGCGGGGTGGGCGTCTGCCGCGTCGTTCACGGCAGGCGCGCCGCTCGCCCCGTCGCCGGGCCGGTGCTCCCATGACATGGCCGCGCATTCTAAGGGCGGGAGGCATGGCCAAGGCAGCGACCGGCGGTAACAGCACAAAACGACCCGGTCTCACGTGGTGGAAAACACGCGGCGCGATGCGTTACGCGGCCGTAAGCTCACGGATATGCAGGTGATCCAGTCCACGAAGCTCGCCAACGTCTGCTACGAGATCCGGGGCCCGGTTCTCGAGGAGGCGATGCGGCTGGAGGCCGCGGGTCACCGCATCCTCAAGCTCAACACCGGCAACCCGGCCGCCTTCGGCTTCGAGTGCCCGCCCGAGATCCTGGAGGACATCCTCCGCAACGTCTCCTCGGCGCACGGCTACGGCGACGCGAAGGGCCTGCTCGCGGCGCGCCGGGCGGTCGTCATGCACAACCAGACCCTCGGCATCGAGACGGACGTCGAGCACGTCTTCATCGGCAACGGCGTCTCCGAGCTGATCGTGATGGCGATGCAGGGCCTGCTGGACGACGGCGACGAGGTGCTCGTACCCGCGCCGGACTACCCCCTGTGGACGGCGGCGGTGTCACTGTCGGGCGGCACGGCCGTCCACTACCGCTGCGACGAGCAGTCGGACTGGATGCCGGACCTCGCGGACGTGGAGCGCAAGGTCACCGACCGCACCAAGGCCCTCGTCATCATCAACCCGAACAACCCGACGGGCGCGGTGTACGACGAGGCGATGCTGCGGGGCCTGACGGACATCGCGCGCCGGCACAACCTCCTCGTCTGCTCGGACGAGATCTACGACAAGATCCTCTACGACGGCGCGACGCACACGGCGACGGCGAAGGTGGCCCCGGACCTGCTGACGCTGACCTTCAACGGCATGTCGAAGGCGTACCGGGTGGCGGGGTACCGCGTGGGCTGGATGTCGATCTCGGGCCCCCGGGCGCACGCGGAGTCGTACATCGAGGGACTGACGGTCCTCGCGAACATGCGGCTGTGCGCGAACATGCCCGGTCAGCACGGCGTCGTGGCGGCGCTCAGCGGCCGCCAGTCGGTCAACGACCTCGTGCTGCCGGGCGGGCGGCTGAAAGAGCAGCGGGACACGGCGTACGGCCTGCTCACGCAGATCCCGGGCGTGACGTGCGTGAAGCCGAAGGGCGCGCTGTATCTCTTCCCGCGCCTCGACCCCAAGGTCTTCAAGATCAAGGACGATCGGCAGATGGTCCTTGACCTGCTGCGCAGCGAGAAGATCATGGTCGTACAGGGAACGGGCTTCAACTGGCCGGAGCCGGACCACTTCCGGGTGGTCACGCTGCCGACGGTGAGCGACCTGACCGCGGCGATCACGCGCATCGGGAACTTCCTGGACGGTTACGGCCAGCCCTGACGCGCACCCCGCGCGGATCTCCCCTCGGCCAGTTTTCCGATCCGACTCAACCTTAGACAAAATCCAAGCTAGGATGGCTTCCTGTCAGAGCACAGGAGGCCGTCCCATGTACGAACCGATCCGCACCAAGTCGGTCCACACGACGGCCGGCACCATCTCCGACTTCCCGCACCGTTCGCGTGAGGAGGAACTGGACATCCAGCTCGCGGGCCATCTGTCGGCGCTGCTCGCGGCGACGGACGAACTGCGTGCGCTGACGCCCTCCGCGGAGCTGGACACGGCCGCCGAGCGGCTCGCCGAGCAGGTGGCGCGGCTGCGCCGCAGCACACCGCCGATCCGCGCGACGGCGACCGCGACCGCTCACGAGCCGCACGCCGCGGCGCTCCACCGGCGCGCCCACGCACTGGCGGGCCGCGCCCTGGTGGTGGCGGCGTCCCGTGCGGACACGGCGGCGGCGATCCTGTCGGCGGAGCGCATGGACGCCCATTCCGCCGCACTGGCCGGGCCGCGCGAGCGCGTCGCCGCAAGCTGACCCCTCCCGAGCCGCCCCGAGCGGCTCCCCCCGACGGCCCCGGTCCGCGTGCACCCGCAGCGACGCGCGGACCGGGCGCCATGACACCGCGTTCGCCGTCGCTGCCCGCATTCGGGTGGTCTCCGCGCCCCGGCTGTCTGCCGAATGGCGGCGCCCGAGGGGGGACTCGTAACGTCGGCGGACACGACGGCGGTTCGGGCCCGGGTTGCTCCCACACCGCCACGGCCTGTTCGGCCCCACCGACAACGAGCCACGCAGGAAGCACAGACGACGTCGACCCCGGCACCCAGGTTCTCCGTCTTCACCTCCAGCCACAGGCCCCGTTTCCTCGACGAGTGCCTGACGACCCTGCAGGCGCAGACCTGTACCGACCGGGAGTGGATCGTCCTGCTCGACAACGGCGTCCGCTGGCGTCCGGAGCGCCCGACGAGAGGGTCCGGGTGGAGGTCGCGGACGAGGTCCGCGGCGTGGGGACGGCCAGGCGCAGGGCCTGTGAACTCGCGGCGGTCCGCCACCCCCTCGGGGCATGACGACGTGCCGGGAGCCCCCGGCTCCTCCTCCAGCGGTCCCAGCAGACAGTGCCCGTATCCGCTTCCGAGCAGCGGCCGGGCCAGCTCCCGGAGCCGTTCGTCGGGCTCCACCACGCCGTAGGCGGAGGGGTCGGCGGCCTGGCAGGCGAAGCCCCGCCCGCCCTCAAGGCGGTCGCGGCGGGCCGGCCGGGCGCCCAGACCGCTCCCGTGGAAGATGTCGTCGCCCAGGGTCAGGGCGACGGGCTCGCCGTCGATGAAGTCCGCTCCGGGCATGAACGCCTGGGCGATGCCCCCCTCCGGGCGCTCCTGGGCCAGGTATTCCAGCCGCAAGCCCAGCTGGCTGCCGTCGCCGAGCAGCCGGCGGAACTGGTGCTGGTCATCGGGGGTCGTGATGACCAGGATCTCCCGGACGCCGGCCATCACGAGCGTTCGGCGCCTCCCGCCAACAGGATTCCGCGCATGGCAGCACCCTGGGCGCAATACCCCCGAATACCGCTTTGTCGCACGGCTCATGGGGCGGGGCCCGCCCGTACACCGTCGTACGAGGCGGGCCCCGCCCGTGCATGCGCCGTCACCGCGGCCGGCCCGAGGAGCAGGTCAGGGCGCATCCGACCGGCCGCGGAGTTCACATCGGGGTCAGCCCAGGCGCTGCACCAGCGCCCGGTACTGGTCCCACAGCTCCTTGGGAGCGTGGTCGCCGAGAGTGTTGAGGTGCTCGGGGACCAGGGCGGCCTCCTCGCGCCACACCTCCTTGTCGACGGTGAGCAGGAAGTCCAGGTCGGACTCGGAGAGATCCAGGCCGTTGGTGTCCAGGGCCTCCTTGGTCGGCAGGATGCCGATCGGGGTCTCGACGCCCTCCGCCTTGCCGTCCAGGCGCTCCACGATCCACTTCAGGACGCGGCTGTTCTCGCCGAAGCCCGGCCAGACGAACTGGCCCTCGTCGTTCTTGCGGAACCAGTTGACGTAGTAGATCCGCGGCAGCTTGGACTGGTCCTTGCCCTCGCCGACCTTGATCCAGTGCGCCATGTAGTCGCCCATGTTGTAGCCGCAGAACGGCAGCATGGCGAACGGGTCGCGGCGCAGCTCGCCGACCTTGCCCTCGGCCGCGGCGGTCTTCTCGCTGGCCACGTTGGCGCCCAGGAAGACGCCGTGGTTCCAGTCGAACGACTCCGTCACCAGCGGGACCGCGGAGGCGCGGCGGCCGCCGAAGAGGATCGCCGAGATCGGCACGCCCTTCGGGTCCTCCCACTCCGGCGCGATGATGGGGCACTGCGCGGCCGGGACGGTGAAGCGGGAGTTGGGGTGGGCCGCCGGGGTCTCGGACGCGGGCGTCCAGTCGTTGCCCTTCCAGTCGGTGAGGTGGGCGGGCGGCTCCTCGGTCATGCCCTCCCACCACACGTCGCCGTCGTCGGTGAGGGCGACGTTCGTGAAGACGGCGTTGCCCCACATCGTCTTCATCGCGTTGGCGTTGGTGTGCTCACCGGTGCCGGGCGCGACGCCGAAGAAGCCGGCTTCGGGGTTGATCGCGTACAGTCGGCCGTCCTCGCCGAACCGCATCCACGCGATGTCGTCGCCGATCGTCTCGACCGTCCAGCCGGAGATCGTCGGCTCCAGCATGGCGAGGTTCGTCTTGCCGCACGCGCTCGGGAAGGCGGCGCAGACGTACCTGGACTCGCCCTGCGGCGGCGTCAGCTTGAGGATCAGCATGTGCTCGGCCAGCCAGCCCTCGTCGCGCGCCATCACGGAGGCGATGCGCAGCGCGTAGCACTTCTTGCCGAGCAGCGCGTTGCCGCCGTAGCCGGAGCCGTAGGACCAGATCTCGCGGGTCTCGGGGAAGTGCGAGATGTACTTGGTCCGGTTGCAGGGCCAGGGGACGTCCTCCTGGCCGGGCTCCAGCGGCGCGCCGACGGAGTGCACCGCCTTGACGAAGAAGCCCTCGGGGCCGAGTTCGTCGAGGACCGCCTGGCCCATGCGCGTCATGGTGCGCATGGAGGCTGCGACGTACGCGGAGTCGGTGATCTCCACGCCGATCGCGGAGAGGGGGGAGCCGAGCGGGCCCATGCAGAAGGGCACGACGTACATCGTGCGGCCGCGCATGGAGCCGCGGAACAGGCCGTCCGCGCCCTGGAAGATCTCCCGCATCTCGGCGGGGGCCTTCCAGTTGTTCGTCGGGCCCGCGTCCTCCTCCTTCTCGGAACAGATGAACGTCCGGTCCTCGACCCGTGCGACATCGGTCGGGTCGGAGGCGGCGTAGTACGAATTCGGGCGCTTGATGGGGTCCAGCTTCTTGAAGGTGCCCTTGCGGACGAGCTCCTCGCAGAGACGCTCGTACTCGGCCTCGGATCCGTCACACCAGACCACGTTGTCCGGCTGCGTGAGTTCGGCGACCTCGTTGACCCACGAGATCAGGTCCTTGTGCTGGGTGGGGACGGTTGAGGGAGCCGCGATGTCGCGCGCCACGGTTGCTCCTAGATGAGGGATTTTGTGTTGACTGCCCCGTGGGGGCCGCGACCCGGATGCTTCGTGACCGCTCATCCGGTGCCGACCGCACTCATTTGATCATCCGCCGGGATCGCCCATCTGTCCAGAGGAGCGCCCAGCTGAGCAACGTGAGGATCGCCACGTGCCATCGCGTTTCTTTGCGTCCACCCGGGGTTCCGATGAGAGAATCTTTCGGTTGCCCCGCGTCGTGCGCGGACCGGACGGGCGGGGTGATACCGGTCGCACTTTGATTCGCAACTTACGGTTCCGTAGGTACCATGCGGCGCATGACTGCGTCCGTCCCCGACGCGCCCACGGACTCGCCGGCAGCCGGCCGTGGCCCCGTCGCGCTCTCCCTGCCTCACACGGTCAAGCCGAAGCTCCGCGGCTGGCTGCATCTCGGGATGTTCCCGGCCGTCCTCGTCGCGGGTCTCGTGCTCACCGCCCTCGCCGACTCGACCCGCGGCCGCATCGCCTGCGGCATCTACGCCCTGACGGCCTGTCTGCTCTTCGGCGTCAGCGCGCTCTACCACCGCGGCAACTGGAGTCCGCGCCTGGACGGGGTGCTGCGCCGGCTCGACCACGCGAACATCTTCCTGATCATCGCGGGTACGTACACGCCGCTGACACTGCTGCTCCTGCCGGGCGCGAAGGGCCAGTGGCTGCTGTGGGGCATCTGGGGCGCGGCCGCCGCCGGCATAGCCTTCCGGGTCCTCTGGGTCGGGGCCCCGCGCTGGCTCTACACGCCCTGCTACATCGCGATGGGCTGGGCCGCCGTCTTCTTCCTCCCCGACTTCATGCGCACCGGCGGGATCGCCGTCCTCGTGCTCGTCGTCGTCGGCGGGGTGCTCTACAGCGCGGGAGGCGTGATCTACGGGATCAAGCGGCCGAACCCGTCGCCGCGCTGGTTCGGCTTCCACGAGGTCTTCCACTCCTTCACCCTCGCCGCGTTCGTCGTGCACTACGTGGGGATCTCCCTGGTGGCGTACCAGCACGCGTAGCCCCTCCGGCCGGCCCCGCCGGCAGCCCGTTCACCAAGGCCGCGGCACCGACGCCGCGGCCTTCGCCGTGTCCGGAACCGTTGCGCCCGGGATCGCGACCCGCACCTTCCCACGGAATCCTCTCGCTATTGACAGTGTCATGCTTTTGAGGGTTACTTTCATTTCATGGCTACTGTCACCCAAGAGGGCGGGGTGCGCCGCGCCCCCCGCCGCTGGTGGGCCCTCGGGGCCCTGGTCGCGAGCATGCTCGTGCTCGGCTTCGACATGACGATCCTCAACGTGGCGCTGCCGACCATGGCCCGCGATCTCGGCGCCTCCACGGGGCAGCAGCAGTGGATGGCCGACGCGTACATCGTCGTCTTCGCCTCGCTCATGCTCCCGGCGGGCCTGCTCGGCGACCGGTTCGGACGGCGCCGGATGCTGATCGCTGGGCTCGTGGTGTTCCTGGCCGGTTCGCTGGCCGGAGCGCTGGTCCACTCCGTGACACCGGTGATCGCCGCCCGCGCCGTCATGGGCATCGGCGGGGCCCTGGTGATGCCGCTCGCGCTGGCGGTGCTGCCCTCGCTGTTCGGGCCCGACGAGCGCACCAAGGCCGTCGGCGCGGTGTCGGCGGCGTCCGCTCTGGGGCTCCCGCTCGGGCCGATCACCGGCGGCTGGCTGCTCAACCACTTCTGGTGGGGCTCGGTCTTCCTGATCAACGTGCCGATGGCCGCGATCGGCATCATCGCCTGCGTCTTCCTTCTCCCAGAAACTGCCGACCCGGCGTCCCCGAGGGTCGACGCCCTCTCCACGGCGCTCACCGCGACCGGTCTCGGCAGCCTCATCTACGCGATCATCGAGGCCCCCGACCGCGGCTGGGGCGACCCGCTCGTCCTCGCACTCCTGGCCACCGCCGTCGGACTGATCGCCCTGCTCGTCGTCCGCGAACGCCGCAGCGCACGCCCGATGCTGGAGCTGTCCCTGCTCACCCACCGGGGCTTCCTGCTCAACACCCTCGCCGCGACCCTCGTGATGTTCGTGCTGTCCGGGTTGATGTTCGTGCTGCCGCAGTATCTGCAGGCGGTGCTCGGGCACGACGCGTTGGCCACCGGGGTGCGGATGCTGCCGATGATGGGCGGGATGCTGATCGCCGCCCGGGGTGCGGGCCCGATCGTCGCCAGGTTCGGTCCGCGCGCGGTGATCAGCTCGGGGCTCGTCGTACTCGCGTTCGCCGCGTTTCTCGGCAGCCGTACGACGGTCGACGACGGGTACGGCTTCACCGCGCTGTGGCTGTCCGTCACCGGAGTCGGCTTCGGCTTCGCCGTGGTCCCGGCCATGGACGCGGCGCTCGGCGCGCTGCCCCCCGACCGGGCCGGCAGCGGCTCCGGACTGATGATGACCATCCGCCAGGTGGGCAGCGCCATCGGCATCGCCCTGCTCGGCTCCCTGCTGGCCGGCACGTACCAGGGCCGGCTCGACACCGTTGGACTCCCGGACACCGCGGCACGGGCCGCCTCCGACTCCGTGGTCGGCGCCCATGTGGTCGCCGCACGGCTCGGCGACCAGGCGCTGGCCGCGTCGGCGAACGCCGCCTACGTCCACGGCATGGGACTGGTCCTGCTGGTCAGCGGGGGCGCCGCGCTGGTCACGGCGTTGCTCGCGGCGGCCCTGCTGCCGAATCCGAAGCCCGCGCCGGACGTGCCGGAGGAGGACTCCGCCATGGCTCCCGCCCCCGGGAATGCCGGACAATGACGACCATGGCCGCTACCGCACACCGCTCCGCCCCCGCCGCCCAGCCCCGTCTGGGGCTGCGCGAGCGGAAGAAGATCAAAACTCGTATGGCGATCCGCAAGGCGACGTACCGGCTGGTCCGGGAACAGGGCTACGACGCGACCACCATCGAGCAGATCGCGGAGGCGGCCGAGGTCTCCCCCTCCACGGTGTTCCGGTACTTCCCCACCAAGGAGGACATCGTCATCACCGACGAGTACGACCCGCTCCTGGAGGATGAACTGCGCGCGCGGCCCGCGGACGAACCCCTGATGGAGTCGCTGCGGGAGGTGCTGCAGACCGCGGTCGAGCGGAGCCTGTCCGGGGAGTACGAGACGCGTGAGGAGATGGCGCTGCGCGGGCGGCTGATGGTCGAGGTGCCCGCGGTCCGCTCCCGGATGGCCGAGAGCATGTCCGTGACCGGCCGGATGATGTGCGAGGTGGTGGCCGAGCGCACCGGGCGCGACCCCGGCGACCTGGAGGTGCGGGTGTTCTGCATGGGCGTCGTCGGCGCCCTGCTGGAGGCGTCCCGCTACTGGGCGGAGCAGGGGCAGCAGGGCGACCTGCGCGCGTACGTCACCCGCACGATGGATGTGCTCCAGCACGGCCTGCCCCCGCGGAAATCCGACGCCCCCTGAGCCGCCCGCATGCCATCCTGGCCAGGTGAACGGACCCGAGATCCACGTCGAGTTCTCCCCCGAGCTGGGGCTCTTCGTCCCGCACGCACGGCGCGGGCGCGCCACGAAGGTCGTCACCGACGGCGCCTCCTCACTCGGCCATGTCGTCGAGTCGCTGGGCGTGCCCCTGACCGAGGTCGGGGAACTGGTCGTGGACGGCCGCGCCTCCTCCTTCTCCCATGTGCCCGCCGCCGGCGAGTCCGTCGAGGTGCGCCCCGTCGAGCGCCCCCAGCGGGTGCCCGGCGCCCCGCTCCGCTTCCTCCTCGACGTCCACCTCGGCACCCTGGCGCGTCGGCTGCGGCTGCTGGGCGTGGACACGGCGTACGAGTCCACGGACATCGGTGACGCGGCCCTGGCCGCCCGTTCCGCCGCCGAGCGCCGGGTGATGCTCAGCCGCGACCGGGGGCTGCTGCGCCGCCGGGAGCTGTGGGCGGGCGCCTATGTCTACAGCACCCGGCCCGAGGAGCAACTCAGGGACGTGCTCGACCGGTTCGCTCCCGAGCTGCGGCCGTGGACGCGGTGCACCGCCTGCAACGGCCTGCTCCGCGAGGCCACCAAGGAGGAGGTCGCCGACCAGCTCAAGCACGGCACCAAGCGGACGTACGAGGTCTTCGCCCGGTGCCGTGACTGTGGCCGCGCCTACTGGCGGGGCGCGCACCACGACCAGCTGGAGGCCATCGTGGAGCGCGCCCTCGCCTACGGGTCGAGCCGGGGCTGACGCCCCCTCACATCGCCCTTCCCGCAGGCCACCCCGTCCCTGTTGCGGTCGAGCCGCAGTGGGTCGTCACTGCCGTTGAGCTTCAGCCGGCCGTAGTCGTTCCGTGCCAGCCAGGCGCAGCGGGCGGCCGTGGTCCTCTCCACCTCGGGCGGGAACACGGTGGGCACGCACACCCCGGCGTACCCGTAGTGACGGTCGCAGCCGGAGAGCGTCAAGCTCACCTTCTGCGACGTCCGCTTCGTGCCGGGTCCGTGCACCTTGCCCGTCAGCCCGTCGGCGAAGGAATGGATCTGCGGGTCCGGCGCGTCGCCGGACGCCGTCGTCGCCGTGTCCATCGACATGGACGCGGAGCCGGAGAGGGCCGCGGGCCCGGTCAGATGGATCCACTCGGCCACCGACGGCACGCCGTTCGCGTCGACCGCGAACAGCATGTAGTAGCCGGGAGGCGCCAGGTTGGGGTTGCTGGTCACGTTCAGGTCGACGTTGTCGCCGTCCACGGACAGCGGCAGGTCGACGAAACGCTGGTTCGGGTCGGACGAGTGCGTCACGGCGGCCGGGCGGATCAGCTCGGCCTTGGCGATGGGCCGGTCGACCGTGATGCGCTGGGTGTCCCCGTAGTGCCATTCGGTGTCGATCACCGAGGTGATCGTCGGCCGCTGCCCCCTGAAGAGGTACGGCGGGGTGTAGATGGACACGTCGTGGTTCCAGCTGCCGTTGCCCGGGTTGTCGCCGGTCGCCATCACACGGCCGTCCGGCAGCAGGAACGCGGAGGAGTGGTAGCCGCGCTCCTCCGGGTCCGGCGCCACGGGGTCGAACGTCTCGGTCTGCGGGTCGAAGATCGAGGACTCGTAGACCGGGTCGGCCCGGTTGTGCAGCGCGCCGCCGGTCTCCAGCACCTTGCCGTCGGGCAGGAGCACGGCGGAGACGTACATCTTGCCCTGGTCGCCGGTCTCGGCCACCGGACCGTTCCCCAGGTCCACGGTTCCGTGCGGGAGCGGGGGCCCGGCGGTGTAGGAGGGGTTCGCCGCCTTGAGGTCGATGACGTCGGTCAGCCGGCCCGCGTCCGGATTGGAGTCGATGTTGCCGCCACCGATGGTCAGCACCCTCTGGTCCTGCGCCGGGGGCAGCAGCACGCTCGCCGACTGGTCGCGCTCGTCCTTGTTCTGCAGGCCCGGTACCTCGGTGATGGTGTTGGCGTCGATGTCGTAGATCGCCGACCCGGTACCGGGTGTCCCGTTGCCGAAGACATGGCTGCCGGTGTAGAAGAGCCGGCCGTCCTGCATCAGGACCATCGACGGGTACAGACCCCAGAACGACCAGGTCTGGTTGACCTGGGAAGCCGGCAGCCACTGGTTGTCGGCATAGGAGAAGCGCTCGTTGGTCACCGAACCGGTCGAGTCCTCGCGCAGCCCGCCGAAGGTCATCACATCGCCGTTGCCCAGTTCGGTGGCGGACGGGTACCAGTGGCCGTCGTTCAGGTCGTTGGTCTTGATGTACGACTCGGTGTCCGGGTCGAAGACGTACGAGTCCTTGAACCCCTCGTACCCGTGCGACCCGTCCGCCGCCGGATACGCCTTGTTGCCGCTGAGCACCAGCACCCGGCCGTCCGGCAGCTGCACGTGGCCGCCGCAGAACATGTCCACCGGCGTGGGAATCACCTTGTAGGTGCCCTGCACCGGGTCGTACACGGCGGACGTGAAGGTGCCGGCCGCGAACAGTTCCTCACTGTTGCCGGACCCGGCGATCAGCAGCACCTTGCCGTTCTTGAGCACGACGGAGTGCATGGAGCGCACCGGGTTCTGCGTGGGCAGGACCGCCCAGCTTCCGTTCGCGCACTGGTCCGCGGTGCCCGTGCACTGCGCGGGCGGCAGCGGATCGGCGACCTGCTCCATGGTGTAGTCGTCCGTGGTCACGGACCCGGTGCCGTACACGGAGGCACCCCAGGTGATCATGTCGGTGCCGGCCGGGACCTCGGGGGTGCGCACGCTCGCCTGGGCCCAGTCCGCGCTCATGTCCAGCGTCTTCAGGTCGGTCCAGTACTGCCAGCCCGCGGTCGTGTCGTGCCGGAACAGGGTGACCGCGGCGTCCGGGGTGGTCGACTTGTACCAGAGCGAGAGGTCGTACTGCTTGCCCGGGGTCACCACCGGCGCACAGCTGGCGGACTCGGTGATGAGCGCCTTGCGGTCGCCGTCGACGCGGCGGGTCAGCTCGACCTTCATGGCCTTGCCGCCGGTGTGGGCGTCGCTGGTGGTGGTGAAGGTGAAGTCGTTGTCGCCCCAGCCCGACTTCTCCCAGCAGTACGGCATCCCGTCGGTGCCGTCGGTCTCGAAGCCGGGGTTCTTGACGAGGTTGGCGGCCGAGGCCGGCTGCGGAGAGGTCAGGAGCAGTCCCGCCGTCAGACCGGTCACGGCCAGCAGTGCGGTCCTGCGTCTGCGCAGGACGCGGAGTGTTCGGATGGTCTTCACATGTGCCTCCTTGCTGTGCGGCCCGCGGCCCCCCGGCCCCGGCGCGGCAGATACACCAGCGCTTCGGTCCCCACGAAGCGCAGAACGAAGGTCGTCACCAGCGCGAGCGCGGTCGCGGGCAGCACACTCATCCCGGACGTGCCGACCAGCAGCGCGATCAGCGGGATGCGCAGCACCAGGTCCGCGTTGGCGAGGAGCGCGAAGCGGCCCGCCCGGTCCCCCCAGTGCCGGTGCCTGCGGCGCTCGCGGAACAGCAGGTGCTCGATGAGCAGGAAGTTCCAGGCGACACCGAGCTGGTTGGCCAGGATCTCCGCCGGCAGGTAGTGCAGGCCGAGTGCGGTGAGGGCCCACAGGCCGGCCAGGTTCGGTACGAAACCGCTGGCGCCGATCAGCCCGAACGCCACCATGCGCGCGACCGGCGAGGCGGTGCGCAGCCCGACCAGATGGCGCAGGAAGCGCAAGCCCTCCCGCGCGGTGGACTTCGACTCGCCGGCGAACCGGTCCTGGAAGACGAACGGCACCTCGGTGACCTCGCGCGGTCTGCTGCGCACGGCCAGTTCGAGGAGGATCTTGTAGCCGAGCGGCTGGAGGACCTCCGCGGTGACCGCGCTGCGGCGGATCGCGAAGAAGCCGCTCATCGGGTCGCTGATGCCGTGCAGCCGACGGGGGAACAACGACTTGGTCAGCCAGGTCGCACCGCGTGAGACGGCGATGCGGTAGCCGCCCGCGAGCCCGGCGCGGCTGCCGCCCTCGATGTAGCGGGAGGCGACGACGAGACCGGCGCCGGTGCGCTCGCCGGTGGTGACCAACTCGGGTACCAGTGACGGCGGGTGCTGAAGGTCGGCGTCCATGACGACGATCCAGTCGGAGGCGGCCGCCTTCATCCCCTCGACGACGGCCCCGCCGAGCCCGCCGGCCGGCTCCTCGCGGTGCAGCACGGTGACCGGGAACGGGCAGTCCTGCGCCGCGCGCGAGATCACCTCGGGGGTGTCGTCGGCCGAGTCGTCGACGAAGACGACCTCGCAGGGCAGCCGTCCCGGCACCGACTCGGTGATCCGGTGCAGCAGTTCACGGATGTTCCCGGACTCGTTGAAGGTCGGTACGACGATGGTGACCGCACCCGGCTCGGGAACCTCCGCGGCACGTACCGTCGGATCGCCCAGCTCGCCGGGGACGGTGGATTCATGGCTCATCGGTCACCTCCCGTGCCCTGGTCGACCCTGCGGATCTCGATCCGGTCGGCACCGGTGCCGAAGGTGGCGACCGGCGTCGAGTGCTCGATCGCGGCCCTCACGTTCGGCAGGTCGACGGCGTCGCGCCGCACCGTCGGCGAGGCCACCACGTAGTCGAGATCACGCCAGCCGCGCGGCATCGTCTTCTTCACCGCGGGGTCGAGGTCGGCCTTGTAGAACCAGATGGCCCCGAGGCCGGGCCGGTATCCGGCGTGCACGAGGTCGAGCCAGAGGGCGTCGTCCACCAGGACGCGGGTGTCCTCCGGGTCCTCGACCTCGCCCGCCAGCCACCGCGACGCGGCCCGGTAGGGGGCGTTGGCGTCGGCGGTCACGGCGGTGCGGTCGCCGTCGTACCAGCGGGGCGCGGCATAGGCGGCGCCGGCCGCCACGAGCAGCACCGCCACGGCGTACCGCGTCCAGGTGACGTACCGCTTCTCGGCCGTGCCGCGGCGCCGGCGCAGCACCGCGTGGGCGACGCTCGCGGCGGCGCCGGCCAGGACCAGCGCGAGGAACGGCAGGGCCTGGATGACGTACATGGCGGGCAGGTAGCCGGTGGGCCGCATCGCGACCAGGGTGAGGATCGCGACGGCGAGCGCGGGCCCGGCCAGGGCCCGGGCGGTCACCGACCAGCGCCAGGTGAGCAGGATCAGCAGCGCTCCGGCGAGGCCGCCGATCGGCAGGACACGGTCGTAGTAGAGCCAGGAGTGCAGCACTCCGTAGGAACCGGAGCCGGGGTCGAGGAGGAACCCGGAGCCGGCCCGGCTCATCTGGTAGGTGATGCCGTCCCACAGCGAGACATGGCCGGCTCCCGGCAGCAGCTCCCCCTTGAGCAGGGCGAAGAGGGGGTACGACAGACCGATCAGGGCGCACGCGGTGACCGCGCCGGTCAGCGCGAACTTCCGGGTGTCGCGGTGGCTGTGGCGCCACATCGTGAGGAAGACGGCGGGCAGGACGACGAGCATCGTCTCCTTGGTCAGGACGCCGGCCGCCGCGGCCAGGCCCGCGCCGAAGTGGTGCCACAGGTGGCGGCTCGGGGACGCGGCCAGGGTGAAGGCGAGCAGCGTCCACATCACCGCGATGTTGTCGAGGAAGATCTCGCGCTGGAGGACCACCGAGAGCGGGGACAGCCCGAAGAGGACCGTGGCGAGGCCCGCGGCCCAGGTCGGCAGCCGCAGCCGGCGGGCGAGGACGTAGACGAGGACCGCGCTCGCCGCGCTGACCACCGGCATGGCGACACGCATCGTGCCGACCGTCATCAGGCCCGGATCGATGCGCGAGGGGATCCAGGCCAGCAGGGCCAGCTGGATCCAGCCCAGGGGCGGGTGGTCGTACCAGTACGTGTAGTGGGCGAGCCCGTGGCCGTTCTGCACCGCCCACGCCTGGGCGAGGTAGGTGCCCTCGTCGTCGCTGAGGGTCGGGTAGTCGGCGATGTTCCAGCCCTGGACCGTGAGGATCACCGCGAGGAGCACTCCGCACAGCAACAGATCCGGACGGGAGCGGCGGAAGCGGAACACCGCAGAGGGCAGGGGGGCGGTGACGGGGACAGGTGTGTCCTGCGCGGGGACCGTGGTGCCGGTCGCCGCGGGAAGGGTGGAGGTCACGCCGGAACGTCCTCTCGGGACTCGCGGATCACATCGGACGCGGTCAGATGCGCGCCGACGTGGCTGGTCAGTTCCCAGTCGTTGCGGCCACGCTGCTCGCGCCACACGGCACGGACGGCGGCGCCGGCGAGGAGCACCTGGTAGAAGGGGCCGCCCACGATGAGCTTCAGGTAGTGGACGAGGCGGACGCGCAGCCCGTACTGCGTACCGAAGTCGTGCAGCCCGACGACCTCGAAGACGAAGGTGACCGCGGCGGTCACGAGCGGCAGGAAGGTGAGGAAGGCGATGCCGACCGGCACGTCCAGGAGGAGGGCGATCGCGGCGTTGAGCGGGATGATGACGCCGGAGAACGCCTGCAGGAACGGCGTCATGAGGGTGTAGCGGGCGAGCAGCCGCTGCCCGAAGCCGGGAAGCTGTTTCCAGTCCTTCTTGCGGTAGACCTGCAGGAAGCCCTGGTTCCAGCGGGTGCGCTGCTTGAGCAGCGACATCAGCGAGCCGGGGGTCTCCTCCCGGGTGACCATGTCGGAGTCGTAGGCGACGACCACCTTCTTGCCCGCGCTGGACAGCCGCACACCCAGATCGCAGTCCTCGGCAAGGCACTCGGGGTCCCACCCGCCGGCCTCCCTCAGCACGTCCGTCCGTACGAAGACGGTGTTGCCGCCGAGCGGGATGAAACCCTTCTGCGCGTGCAGGTGCAGCCGGGAGCGGAACCAGAAGAAGTACTCCAGGCAGTTGCGCAGGCTGTACCAGCTGGAGTGGAAGTTGATGAGCTGCACCCCGCCCTGGACGACGTCCGCGCCCGTGGTGCGGAACGCGTGGTCGACGTGGGCGAGCAGTTCCGGATGGACCTGGTCCTCGGCGTCGAAGACCCCGACGACATCGCCGCGGCAGTGCGGCAACGCCGTGTTCATGGCCTTCGGCTTGTTCTTCTTGTCGTGGTGGTCGACGACGACGCGGACGCGCGCGTCGAGGGCCGCGGCCCTCCGGGCGACCTCGCCGGTCTCCGGGTCGTCGTGGCCCACGATGACGATGATCTCGAAGTCGGCGTGGGTCGACTCGAGCAGCCGCTGGATCGTGTGCTCCAGGACGGCCTGTTCGTGTCTCGCGGGCAGGAGCAGCGAGAACGAGAGATGTTCGGCGCCGTCCGGGCTGCCGAACCGGGTGGAGGCGAGCACCTCGGGCGTGCGCCACGCGTGCATCTGCCACCACAGGGTGAAGGCCGCCATCCAGAACAAGGCAAGCGAAACGACGGCGATGAAGACAGACGTCAGCAAAGATCCCCCCAGATCTCCTGAAACCCCCCAGTCGCGACCGCGCGTCATCGCGCCCGCCGCGTCACCGTGCAGAGACTAGGGGGAAATTGTGAAGTCCGGGAGGTCTTCCGATAAATAGCTTGTTTCGGAACGGTCGGTAATCTAACGGGATCTACCCGAACACATGCTCAATTGCGACACCTGGAACGAATCCCTCCGCAAGGCGTTTCAGCCGTTCAGTGCCCTGCGCAGCCGTTCCGGATCGGTGGTCGGAGCGTCGCACGTGAAGTTGCGGCAGACGTAAGCGGTGGGTTCACCGTGGACCAGGGGCCGGTCAACGAGGAGCGGCAGCTCATCACTCCCAGGAGTGCCCACGGCCACCACCGTGCCCGGTGCGGTACCCAGAAGTGCCGTGCGGTGCAGGGCCCTTGTGGCGGGGTCGTCGAGGGCCGGACCGACGACGGCCACCTCGCGCGGCCCGTCGAGGAGCGCCTCGGCAACAGCGAGCCCCCAGCCGATGAAACGCGGCACGCGCGCCCCCAGCGTCCTGACGACGCCCAACGCCCGCTCGGCAGCGACGCGATGGGACTCGGCGCCGGTCTGCGCGGCGTACGACAGCAGGGCGCCGGCGGCGGCGGTCCAGCCGGACGGGGTGGCGTTGTCGGTGGGGTCCTGGGGGCGGCGGATGAGCTGCTCGGCGTCGGCGGCCGTGTCGTACAGTCCTCCGCTCTCGTCGGTGAACTGCGCGAGCACATGGTCGAGCAGGAACCCTGCGAACTCCAGCCAGACGCCCTCGCCGGTGACGGAGGCGAGCGCCAGGAAGCCCTCGGCGACATCGGCGTAGTCCTCCAGCACGCCCGCGTTGGCGCCCGCCTGACCGTCCTTCGACGTCCGGGCCAGGCGCGTGTGCTCGTCCATGTGCAGCCGCACGAGAAGGTCGGCGGCACCGAGCGCGGCGTCCACGAGGTCGGGACGGTCGAAGTAGGCGCCGGTCTCGGCCAGGGCGGCGACGGCGAGGCCGTTCCAGGCGGCGACCACCTTGTCGTCGCGGCCGGGGGCCGGGCGGCGGGAGCGCGCCCCGGTGAGGCGCTGCCTGATCGATTCGATCTTCTCCGCGTCGAACACCGTGTCGTGCTGAGGAAGCTGGAGGACGGAGCTGCCGTGTTCGAAGGTGCCCTCTTCGGTGACGCCGTAGTAGCGGGCGGCGATCTCGGCGTCCTGGGCGCCGAGCACCTCGGCCAGCTGCTCGGGCGTCCAGACGTAGTACGCACCTTCGACGTGCCTGCCCGTGCCGTCGTCGCTGTCCGCGTCGAGCGCCGAGGCGAACCCGCCCTCGCGGGTGCGCAGTTCGCGCACCATGAAGTCGGCGGTCTCCAGGGCCACACGGCGGGCGAGCTCCGAGCCGGTGGCACGCCACAGATGGGCGTACACCCGGCACAGCAGGGCGTTGTCGTACAGCATCTTCTCGAAGTGCGGCACGGTCCAGTCGCGGCCCACGGAGTAACGGGCGAACCCGCCGCCGAGCTGGTCGTAGATGCCGCCGCGCGCCATGCGCTCACAGGTGTCCTGCGCCATCTGCAGGGCGCCCTCCGCGCCGGTGCGGGCGTGGTGGCGCAGCAGGAACTCCAGGACCATCGACGGCGGGAACTTGGGGGCGCCGCCGAAGCCGCCGTGCCGCGGGTCGTACTCGCGGGTGAGCGCGAGGAGTGCCTGGGCGATTTCCTGCTCGCCGGGGAGCTGCGTGCCGCCGTACGCCGGCCCTCGTCCGGCGAGGTCCCGCACGATCTTCCCGGCGACCTCCGCCACCTCGTCCCTGCGCTCGGACCAGGCCATCCGGACGCCCTCGAGGACCTGCCGGAAGGAGGGCGTGCCGTGGCGGGGGGCGGGCGGGAAATAGGTGCCGAAGTAGAAGGGTTCGGCGTCCGGGGTGAGGAAGACGGTCATGGGCCAGCCGCCCTGGCCTGTGGCCGCCTGCACGGCCTCCATGTAGACGGCGTCGACGTCGGGCCGCTCCTCACGGTCGACCTTGACGCTGACGAAGTGCTCGTTGAGGTAGGCGGCGGTCGCCTCGTCCTCGAAGGACTCGTGTGCCATGACATGGCACCAATGGCAGCTGCTGTAGCCGACGCTCAGCAGGACCGGTGCGTTCCGCCTGCGCGCCTCGTCGAAGGCCGCGGCTGACCAGGGCCACCAGTCGACCGGGTTGTCGGCGTGCTGAAGCAGGTACGGGGACGTCTCATGGGCCAGTCGGTTCACCCTCCCACTCTCCCACGGCGTCGGGGACCGCAGAGAACCGGAGGCTGACCGGGCGCGCCCCCTCGGGCGCGTCATCGCGCGTGTGGCCGTGAAGGTCGAGGAGCGCCCGGTGGTCGCGGACGAAGCCCAGCAGTTCGTCCCAGGTCGTCCACACCCCGGCGCGCATGGCCTGGGCCCAGCCCTCCGGACCCCGGTACTCCTGGTGGGCGCGGCGCAACAGGGCGGTGTCCACGTCGACCTTGATGAGCGCCAGGTGCTCCGCCGCGGCGTACTCCTCGGGGGTCATCGTCGCCGGGTCGGGCGCGGTGTGGCGGAAGGGCAGCGCCCGCCACCAGCGCTCGCGACCGCCGGGCTTCTCGCTGCCGGCCCGAACCTCCCCTCCGGCCCGGACGTGCGGAACTGGCAGGTGGCACGGACGGGCCTGGACGTCCTGCTGGCGGCGGGCTGCGTGGCCACGGCCCTGCTCGGCCTCCGCCGCCACGGGTATGCGCGCCTCACGGCCTCGGCCTCGGCGACGGCGGCGGTGGCGGCGGTGGCAGTGGCAGTGGCAGTGGCAGTGGCAGTGGCGGCGGCGGTTCCGGAGGCATGGTTCGGCATAACGGCCTCCCCGTCGGGCGGGGCCCTGGCCCAGGCGATGGCCTGCGCGGTGGCGGAGAGGGCGCTGGCGGGGGCGTGTGTGTTCCTGGCGGTGTCCGAGCGGACGGGGATCGTGAGGTGCCGATGACACGGGCGTTCGGTTGATCGGCGGCCCCCTCGCGCTCATGCCGCTCCCGAAGGACACTCGTGGTCGACGGAGTTGACGCCGGAGGGGGACGTGACATGCGAGACAGCCACCGGGCGGAAGCCGAGCGGCTGTTGGCACGGGCAGTGGAGGAGGAGGTGCGCCGCTCGGGCGGCCGCACCGACGGGGCCGTCCTGCTGTCGCGGGCGCGCGGGGCGCTCGACGCCATGGCGCAGACGGCCGCGGAGGAGTACGCGGCGTACACCAGGGCCCTCGACGACGCGGAGGCCGGGAGGCTGACCTTCGGCCAGCGATACGCACGGGAGGGAGCCGGAACTCCCCTCCTGGTGGCGGCCGTTGCGGCGGCCGCGGCCTGCGTGGCCGATCTCGCCCTGGGCACGGGCACGGGGACGGCCCTCGGCACGGGCGCCGCCGCCGGGGTCGTGGGCGCCGCCGCCACGGTGGTGAAGGTGACCGCCTCCCATCTCCCGGCGGCCAGCAGACGGGCGGGCGAGCTCGGCCGGCCCGGCGGCCCCGAGCAGCTGCGCCTGCAGTGGCTGACCACCCTGGAGTTGCGCGGCATCCGCCCCTTCCTCGACCAGCAGCGGGTGTTCGTGTCCACCACCCACAAGAAGGGCTCCCCGCGGCTGCGCCGCACCGACAAGAGCGCGGCGGCCCGCAGGCGCACCGCGCTGGAGCAGTCGTTCGGCCGGCTTCCCGACCCGGCCGGCCCCTTCACGGGGAGGCGGCAGGAGCTGGCGCGGATCCGGCAGTGGGTCCAGGCGGCCCGCGCGAGCACGGAGTCCCGGCCGCTGGTGGTCGTCCTGCACGGCGCCCCGGGCTCGGGGCGCACGACGCTCGCGATCCGCGCCGCGCACGAGTTCAAGGACCACTTCCGCGGCGCGTCCGTGGTGGATCTGCGCGGCGACAGCGCCGGGGAAGCCCCGCTGTCCACCCGGGATGCCCTGCTCCATCTGCTCAACCGGCTCGGCGCACCCCGCGAGCAGCTCCTGTTCCGCGAGCGCTCCGCGCCGGACCAGCAGGTCAAGCGGCTGAGCGAGCTGTACCACCGGCATCTGACGGGCCTGCCGGTCGTCATCGTGCTCGACGACGCCTCGGACGCCGAGCAGGTCCGCGCCCTCGTCCCAGGGCGCTCCGAGAGCCTGGTGCTCGTCACCGCCCGGGCACCCCTGGACCTGCCCGCGGACCTGCCGGCCCGTGTGCACCGGCTCCCGGTAGAGGCACTGGACGCGGCGGCCGCCGAGGAACTGCTGAACGCGACGGCCCAGGACGCCTCGGGGCCCTACGACGCCGAAGCCGCCGAGCGTGTCCGGAAGCTGTGCGGCGGGCTGCCCCTGGCCCTGCGCATCGTGGGCTCCTCCCTCGGCCGGCGCACCCCGCGCGGGCTGGCCACGGACCTCGGCGCGTACGGTCCGGTGGAGCCCGTGGAGCGCGCCCTGTGGCTGCGCTACACCGACCAGTCGGAGGCGGCCCGGCGCCTGCTGCGGCGGCTCGCGCTGGCGGGCCGGGCCTCACTGGGCGCGGCCGCGGCGGCGGCCCTGCTGGCCACGGACGAGCAGGAGGCGGCCCGGCTGCTGCGGGCGCTGGCCCGCGCGGGACTGATCGACCACGTGCGCGGCAGCCGCTACCGTCTGCACGACCTCGTACGGGCCTTCGCGCAGGCCCGCCTGATGGACGAGGAGGAGCCGGCCGAGCGCACGGCCGCGCAGCAGCGCCTGATCGTCAGCTACGCGGAGCTGGCCGACTCGGTGCTGCGCCTGGTGGACGGCAACATGTCGACCCGCTCGGACCGCTTCGGCCCGCACGGCTTCACGTCCCTGGACGCTGCGCTGCGGTGGCTGGACGACGAGTCGAGCTTCATCACCGCCACCCTGCGGCACACGGAAGGGGTCGACCGGGCGGCGGTGCAGAACCTCCTGGGCGCCCTGTGCGACTACTGCCTGCTGCGCGGCGACCTCTACCGCCTCGGCGAGATCAGCGAGTTGACAAAGGCCGCCGACCAGGGCCTGCTGGTCCGCTCGGTGCAGTGGCGGACGGGCATCGCGGCCCGCCAGCTGGGCGAGCTGGACAAGGCGCGGACGACGCTGGCCTCGGTGGTGGACCTCTACGTGGAGGCGCACCACGCCGCGGGCGCGGCCAGAGCGCTGTGCTCCCTCGGCATCACCCTCCACCACCAGGGCAACCTCACCGAGGCCGCGGCCCGGCTGCGGGAGGCCATGGACCTCCAGGCCCCGCCGGAGCTGGCGGCGGACCGCGCGTGGACGATGCATGCGCTGGCGGCCGTGGAGCGCGACCGTGCACGGCTGGCCAAGGCCCTGGACCTGCTCACCCGCGCCCTGGAACTGCACCGGGAGAACGAGTCGGTGCACGGCCAGGCGTGGGCCCACCTCCAGCTGGGCCAGCTGGCCCTGCGCATGGGCGATGTCCCGCGGGCGGAGAGCGAGCTGCGCACGGCGCTGGACCTGCACACCCGCACCCGCGACGCCCGGGGCGACGCCTGGGCCCTGACCCAGCTCGCCCGCGCCCGCCTCGTCGCCGGCGACGCGTCCGCGGCGGCCGACGGCCTGCGCCGGGCGGCCGCGCGCCACCGGGAGAACGAGGACGCTCGCGGCGAGGCATGGACGCTCTACTACCTGGGGCAGGCCCTGGAGGACTCGGGCGACCTCGACCAGGCGGTGCGCGAGCTGGAGCGCTCCCGCACCATGTTCTCGCGGATGCGGGACGTGTACGGCCTGGCCTGTGCCCGCCACCACTCGGCGCGCGTGACCCGTGACCAACGGGCGGTCCGCACGGGCTCCCTGCGCAACTCGGGCTTCGCCCGCCAGCTGCTGGTGGACGCGAGGACGGACTTCCAGCGCATCGGCGTGGCCCACGGCGAGGCGTGGACCTGCCTGGAACTCGCGGTGGTGGACGCCGGCAACGCCCGCACCCAGCAGGCGCTGGCCCTGTGCGACGAGGCGGCGGACCTGTTCACGTCCTACGGCGACCGCAGGGGCGAGGACTGGGCCCGCTTCCTGCGCTGCACCCTCCTGCCCTACGCCTCCCCGGGAGGCACGGAGGTGGGCACCGCGGTGGCCCAGGAGGAACTGGCCCTGCTGTCCCGCACGGCCAACCCGGCGCGGGACGAGAAGCTCGACGACTGCATGGAGGCGTACCGGCTGCTGCTGGAGCGGGGCGTGAGTCTGGAGGACGGCTGGCAGGCGTGGCGTCTGGGCACGGTGCCCGGACGGCAAGCACGGGAGGTGATGGGGGTGGCGGTGCCGGCGCAGGGCTGACGCGCGGACCGGCACGCCGAGCGGGGGCCGCGCCCGTCCACCGGCGCAGCCCCCAAGGACCGTCTCAGCCCTGCTGTGCCTTCGGCGTGGCCGGGTCCTGCGACGCGGATTCCTCACCGGGGGCGTCCGGCTCGCTGAAGTTCACTTTGCCCATGTGCTTGTTCATGGACTTCATCAGGCCCCACACCGCCACGCCCATCACCGCGAAGACGATGAAGCCGAGGACGCCGGGGGTGACCTTGTTCTCGTCGATCTCCGCGAGGGGGACGAGGTGCGTCACTGCCAGGCTCACGCTTGCACTCATGTCATGCATTGTCCCTCAGGAGCGGGGGACGCCTGCAAAGAGGTCGTCCTCCGGCAGGGAGGTGTCCACGAGGGACTTCGCCAGCTCGTACTCCTCCGTCGGCCAGACCTCCTTCTGGAGCTCCATCGGGACGCGGAACCAGCCGCCGTCGGGGTCGATCTGCGTCGCGTGCGCGATCAGCGCCTTGTCGCGGATCTCGAAGAAGTCCGCGCAGGGGACGTGCGTGGTCAGGGTGCGCTCGACGCGCCCGAACTCGTCCCACCGCTTCAGCCACTCCCCGTAAGGCGACTCCAGACCGCGCTCCAGCATCGCGTGGTGCAGTGCCTCGGTGCGCGGCCGGTTGAAGCCCTGGTTGTAGTACAGCTTCAGCGGCTGCCACGCCGGGCCGAACTCCGCCTCCGGGTACTTCTCGGTGTCCGCCGCGCCCTCGAACGCCACCATCGAGATCTTGTGGGTCATGATGTGGTCGGGGTGCGGGTAGCCGCCGTTCTCGTCGTAGGTGGTGATCACCTGCGGGCGGAACGCGCGGATCTGGCGGACCAGCTCGCCGGCGGCCTTGTCGACGTCCTGCAGGGCGAAGCAGCCGTCGGGGAGCGGGGGCAGCGGGTCGCCCTCCGGCAGGCCGGAGTCCACGAACCCGAGCCACTCCTGCCTGACGCCGAGGATCTCCCGGGCCTCGTCCATCTCCTTCTTGCGCACCTCGTGGATGTGCTCCTCGATGTACGCGTCACCCTGCAGCTTCGGATTGAGGATGGATCCGCGCTCCCCGCCCGTGCAGGTCACCACCAGCACGTCCACCCCCTCGGAGACGTACTTCGCCATGGTGGCCGCGCCCTTGCTGGATTCGTCGTCGGGGTGCGCGTGCACGGCCATCAGTCGCAGTTGGTCAGTCAAGACTCGATCCTCAGTAGGTCGGCAAGTCGGCGCCCGGTGTCGTACGGCGTGCTGGGCGGCTTCTATAGTGACCGAATCGGGGGGCGAAGTATTCCGGGTCCGGTACGCGGGCGCCCCTTCCGGGACGTTCGTCCCGGCCCCTGCCGAGAGGACGCTCATGAGTACGGCGAGCACGCGCCTTCCCGAGGGCCGTTACGGCCGACCCGCGGACGAGCGCGCCGACCGCACGCTCAAGATCGTCGGTGGCGTGCTGGGGGCGGTGCTGCTCGCCGTCATCGGCTGGTTCGCGTACCACTACGTCGGGCAGAACGAGATCAGCGGCGAGGTCATCAGCTTCCAGACCTCCCCGGACTCGGTCAAGGTCCACCTGGAAGTGCGCAAGGACGCGGACGCCACCGGCTACTGCACCGTGCGCTCCCAGGCGGCGGACGGCCTGGAGGTGGGGCGCGCGGACTTCCGGTTCGGCGGACGTGCCACGCGGATCGACAAGGTCGTCACGCTCCGCACCACCGCGCAGGGCACCACCGCGGAGCTCCTGGGCTGTCACGGGGACTGACGGCACTCTTGCCAGGCATCGTCTGACGTGCATAGATGTACGTCTGATGCCTTATGTCCTCCCCCTTGGACCACGGAATTGTTAGGCTCGTGGTTTCGCCCACCCGTGAACGAACATGCTTCTGGGTAGGGCGATGCTTTGTATTCCCAGTACCGACGAGGAGCACCTGTGACCCAGACCAGCGAGAACGTCACCTGGCTGACCCAGGAGGCGTACAACCAGCTCAAGGCCGAGCTGGAGTACCTTTCTGGTCCCGCGCGCTCGGAGATCGCCGCCAAGATCGCCGCCGCGCGCGAGGAGGGCGACCTGCGTGAGAACGGCGGGTACCACGCGGCCAAGGAGGAGCAGGGCAAGCAGGAGCTCCGGGTGCGCCAGCTGACCCAGCTCCTTGAGAACGCCAAGGTCGGCGAGGCCCCGGCGGCCGACGGCGCGGTGGCACCCGGCATGGTCGTCACGATCGCCTTCGACGGGGACGAGGACGACACCCTCACCTTCCTGCTGGCCTCCCGCGAGTATGCGAGCTCGGGCATCGAGACCTATTCGCCGCAGTCCCCGCTGGGCACGGGCGTGCACGGCAAGACGGTCGGCGAGGACGCGGAGTACGAGCTGCCGAACGGCAAGAAGGCATCGGTGCGGATCCTCAAGGCCGAGCCCTACCGGGGCTGATCCTCCACGACTCCACGGCGGGCCCCCGGCGCCTTGGCGCCGGGGGCCCGCCGTGTCGCCCGTCGTCGTCCCGGGCACGGTGGCACTGAGCGGGTTCCCTTCGCGGGCTCGTGCCCGAGGGCCTCCGCCGGCCGGAAGGCGGAGCCGTCAACCGGCGGCCCGACGGTACTTGCGGACGGCGAGCGTGCGGAAGAACAGGATGATCACGACCGACCAGATCAGCGAGGCCCACACCGGGTGCTGCATCGGCCAGGCGTCGGACGTCTGGAAGCCCGGGGGAAGATTGCCGAACAGTTCGCGGCACGCCTGCACGGTGGCGCTGAACGGGTTCCACTCCGCGATGTGCCGCAGGAAGGACGGCATCTGGTTCGCGTCCACGAACGCGTTCGAGATGAATGTCAGCGGAAACAGCCAGATCAGGCCGCCCGAGGTCGCCGCTTCAGGGGTGCGCACGGACAGGCCGATGAGCGCGCCGATCCACGAGAACGCGTACCCGAGCAGCAGGAGCAGACCGAATCCGGCGAGCACCTTGCCGAGGTTCTCGTGCGTGCGCCAGCCGACGATCAGGGCGACGACCGCCAGGACGACGAGGGTGAGCGCCGACTGCACCAGATCGGCGATGGTGCGGCCGGTCAGCACCGCACCACGCGCCATGGGCAGGGAACGGAAACGGTCGATGAGGCCCTTGTGCATGTCGTCGGCGATGCCCGCGCCGGCGCCGGCGGTGGCGAATGTCACGGTCTGAGCGAAGATGCCCGCCATCAGGAACTCGCGATACGCCTGGGTCGCGGTGGACGAACCGACCTGGATCGAGCCGCCGAACACGTAGGTGAACAGCACCACGAACATGATGGGTTGGACCAGCCCGAAAATGATCACCTCGGGGATCCGGCTCATGCGAATCAGGTTCCGGCGGGTCACGACCAGGGAATCGCTCACGGCACTCACTTGGCGGTCTCCTTCGCACGCTTACGGGTCGCGGTGTCCTCGGCCGCGCCGCTGTCCTCGGGGTTCTCCTCGGCGACATGGCCGGTCAGGGACAGGAAGACGTCGTCCAGGGTGGGGCGGCGCAGTCCGATGTCGTCTATCTCGATGCCGCGGGAGTCCAGCTCGCGGATGACCTCGGCAAGGAGCTTGGCACCGCCGCTGACGGGGACGGTGAGCCTGCGGGTGTGCTCCTCGATGGTCGTGGCGCCCTTGCCGAAGCCGCTGAGGACCCCGGCCGCGGTCGCGATGTGCTCGCGCTCGTGCACGACGACCTCGACCCGCTCGCCGCCGGTGCGCGCCTTGAGCTGGTCGGAGGTGCCGCGGGCGATGACACGGCCGTGGTCGACGACGCAGATGTCGTGGGCCAGGTGGTCGGCCTCTTCGAGGTACTGGGTGGTCAGCAGCAGTGTGGTGCCACCGGAGACGAGCTGCTTGATGACCTCCCACAGCTGCTGGCGGTTGCGCGGGTCGAGACCGGTCGTCGGCTCGTCCATGAACATCACGGCCGGCCGCACCACCAGCGCGGCCGCGAGGTCGAGGCGGCGGCGCATGCCGCCGGAGTAGGTCTTCGTGGGGCGGTCGGCGGCGTCCGTGAGGTGGAACTGCTCCAGCAGTTCGGCCGCCCGCTGCTTCGCGGCCTTGGCCCTCATCTGGTAGAGCCGGCCCACCATCTCGAGGTTCTCGCGGCCGGTGAGGTACTCGTCGACCGCCGCGAACTGCCCGGACAGGCCGACCGAGCGGCGCACGGCGTCGGGGTGCTTGAGGACGTCGATCCCGGCGACGACCGCGGTGCCGCTGTCGGGGCGCAGCAGGGTCGTCAGGCAGCGGACGGTGGTGGTCTTGCCCGCGCCGTTGGGCCCGAGGAGGCCGAGCACGGTGCCCTCCGGGACGTCGAGGTCGACGCCGTCCAGAGCCCTTACGTCACCGAAGGTCTTCACCAGACCCTCGGCATAGATGGCGCCTGGCATATGAGTTCTCCACGTCGTTGGGGTTTGGCAGAGCGTAGGTCTCCCGTCGCGCCCGCTCCATGGGATTTCGCGCACGCGCCGCCGGACGCCGGCAGGGCGTGCGAGCGCGACGGGACGAGACACACACCATAACGCGATGTATCGCGTCCTTCAACGCATTTCCCGGAAGCCCGCCGACACGGCGCATCCGGCCTCAGTCGATGACCGTGTAACCCGCGTCCCGCAACGCCCGGCCGACCTCCGCGCAGTGCTCCGGGCCTTTCGTCTCCAGGTGCAGCTCGACCTCCGCCTCGGTGAGCCCGAGCCTCGGGTCGGTGCGCACATGGCTCACGTCGAGGACATTGGCGTCGACCAGCGTCAGCACCCCCAGCAGCGTCGCGAGGGCGCCCGGGCGGTCGGTCAGCCGCAGCCGCACGGCGAGGTAGCGCCCCTGCGCGGCCATGCCGTGCCGCAGGACGCGCTGCAGCAGCACCGGATCGACGTTGCCCCCGGACAGCACCGCGACCACCGGGCCCTCGAAGGCCCCGGAATGGGCCAGCAGGGCCGCGACGGGACTCGCGCCGGCCGGCTCGACGACCAGCTTGGCCCGCTCCAGGCACAGCAGCAGCGCGGTGGACAGCGCGTCCTCGGACACCGTACGGATCTCGTCGACCAGGTGGCGGACGATCCGGAACGGCACCTCGCCCGGCCGCCCCACCCGGATGCCGTCGGCCATGGTCACCGGGTTCTTCACCGACACCGGGTGCCCGGCCGCCAGCGAAGGGGGGTACGAGGCGGCGCCCTCCGCCTGCACGCCCACCACCCGCACGTCCGGGCGCAGCGACTTCACCGCGGTCGCGATGCCCGCGATCAGGCCGCCGCCGCCCACGCCGACGACGATCGTGCGCACTTCGGGGCACTGCTCCAGGATCTCCAGGCCCACCGTGCCCTGGCCCGCGATGACGTCCGGGTGGTCGAAGGGGTGGATGAACACCGCTCCCGTGTCGGCGGCGTACTGCTGCGCGGCGGCCAGTGTCTCGTCCACCACCTGGCCGTGCAGCCGTACGTCGGCGCCGTACTCGCGGGTCGCGCTGATCTTCGGCAGCGGCGCGCCCTTCGGCATGAACACCGTCGAGTGCACGCCGAGCAGGGTGGCCGCGAGGGCGACGCCCTGCGCGTGGTTGCCGGCACTCGCGGCGACGACGCCCGCGGCGCGCTCCTCGGGCAGCAGCCCCGCGATACGCACGTAGGCGCCGCGCAGCTTGAACGATCCCGTCCGCTGGAGGTTCTCGCACTTGAGGTGAACCGGCGTCCCGGCCAGCCGGGACAGATACCTGCTCCCCTCCATGGCGGTGACGCGCGCGACACCCGAGAGCATCTTCTGGGCGCCGCGTACGTCGTCCAGCGTCACCGTCGGCAAGGAGTGAGACGTGCTGTGGCTCATGACCACCAGTCTCGCAGTTCACGCCCGTCCACAGCGGGTGTGACCAAGCCCTGGAACCGGTTTGCGCAGCGCCGGTACTACCCGCGCCCCGGCCGCGTACCCTGTCCCCCAACCCAGCCCCCCACGCATGAAGTGAGCCCCGGCCATGCCCACAACACCTGACATGTCGATGGACATGACGATCGTCGGTGACACCGGTCTCCTCGACACGCTGCAGCACGAGGTCGCGGTGTTCGCGCGCCGGGCCGAACAGACGCGGCTCGGCGGGGTCGGCCAGGTGCGCAATTCCATGGACCGTGCCGCGTACCTGCTGCTCAACCGCCTCGACAAGGAAGGCCCGATGGGCGTCAAGGCGCTCGCCGCCAGCATGGGCATCGACTCGTCCACGGTCACCCGCCAGGTCGCCCCGCTGGTCGACACCGGCCTCGTCAAACGCACCTCCCACCCGGAGGACGGACGCGCGGTGGTGCTCCAGCTCTCCCCGCGCGGGGTGTCCCGCCTGGAGGAAGTACGTTCCTCCAGGCGACAGCTGATGGCCGAGCTGACGCACGACTGGGCGCCGGAGATGCGTGAGGCGTTCTGCACGCTCCTCACCCGCTTCAACGTCGCCCTCTCCGCCAGGCAGGCCGCGCAGGGCGTTCCGGCGGCGGACTCGCAGCCGACGTCCTGAGCGGCGGGGACCCGTTCCGCCGTCACGCGGGAAGTCCGTGTGAGCAACCGCTTCCCGGCTCTTGACCCGGGGGATACGGCCGGTCTCATATGAGATCGGGTCCCTGTCGCGGCGGGGTCCCGTCCCCTTCAGGGTCGCCCTCAGGCGGGAGGCGCGGTGCGAGAACGGTATGCGTCCCAAGACGCCCGCCGGGCCCAGGAGTTCGAGTCGTTCGTCGCGGGCGCGGCCGGGCGGCTGCTGCACGCCGCCACGCTGCTGACCGCGGAGGCCCCGGACGACAACCCGCGTGCGCGGCGTCTGCTGACGCTCGCCCTGGCCCAGACGTACGCCTCCTGGGACCGCCGGCGCGACGAGGACCCGTACGACCGGGCCCGTCAGCACCTGGCCTCCCGCTTCGCGCGCGGCGCGTGGCACCAGTACGGGGCGCTCGGCCGGCATCGGCCGGACTCGGGCAGCGTGCTCGCCGGCCTGTCCCCCCGGGAGCGGCTGATCATCGTCCTCAGGCTGTACGAGGGTGTCGCCGAGGAGCAGACGGCGGCGCTGCTGGGTCTGCCCGTCGAACGGGTACGGACGATCGGGGCGCGGGCGACGGCGACGCTGCTGCATCCGCCGCGGGAGCCCGCGCGGCCCGTCCTGGGCGCCGAGGTGGCACCGTCATGAGGGGGCCGTCCCGGAACGGGAGCGGCACGAAGCCTTGCCGAGCAACCCGCCCGGAGGCCGGCCGCGACGGAGGTGGCCGGTGAACCTGCCCGAGCGGGAGGCGGCCCTGCGACGGATGCTGGAGCGGACGCCGCCGCAGGTGCCGCCGGATCTGTACGACGAGGTGGTGCGGCGCGGCTTACGCATCCTGCGCCGCCGGGCGGCGGCACGCCGTCTGCTGTGGCTGGCGCTACTGGCCGCGGCCGTCGCCTTCGCGATCTGGGCGTCCGTCGCACAGCCCTGGGTGGAGCCGCCGTCGACGACGACTCCACCGGTCAGCGACTGGTGAGACCGGGCCGGCCCCTCAGGTGGCAGGAGGCCGTGAGCCGGACGGGCCAGCTCACAGCCCTGACCGGCACGTTCCAAAGCACGGCCTGACCTGGTGCTGGCCTAGCGCAGGGCCTGCTGCAGGTCCTCCAGAAGGTCGTCGACGTTCTCGATGCCCACGGAGAGCCGGACGAGGTCGGCGGGCACCTCCAGCGCCGAGCCGGCCGCGGACGCGTGCGTCATGCGCCCCGGGTGCTCGATGAGGGACTCCACACCGCCCAGGGACTCGCCGAGCGTGAACACCTTGGCACGGTTGCAGACCTCCACGGCCGCCTCCTCGCCGCCCTCGACCTGGAAGGAGATCATGCCGCCGAACGCCCTCATCTGCTTGGCTGCGGTCTCGTGCCCGGGGTGCTCGGGCAGGCCCGGGTACAGCACACGCGTCACGCGCGCGTGCCGGGTGAGCATGTCGGCGACCTTCGCCGCGTTCTCGCTGTGCCGGTCCATGCGGACGGCGAGCGTCTTGGCGCCGCGCAGCACCAGCCAGGAGTCGAAGGGACCGGCGACCGCGCCCATCGCGTTCTGGTGGTACGCCAGCTCCTGGCCCAGCGCCTCGTCGTTCACGACGAGCGCGCCCCCGACGACATCGGAGTGGCCGCCCATGTACTTGGTCAGGGAATGCACGACGACGTCGGCGCCGAGCGAGAGGGGCTGCTGGAGGTAGGGGGTGGCGAAGGTGTTGTCCACGACGAGCCTGGCACCCGCCTCATGGGCGATCTCGGCGACGGCGGCGATGTCGGTGATGCCGAGCAGCGGGTTGGAGGGGGTCTCCACCCACACGGCCTTGGTCTTCGGGGTGAGTGCCGCACGTACCGAGGACGGATCGGAGGTGTCGGCGACCGACCACTCCACCCCCCACCGCGAGACGACCTTGCTGAAGAGGCGGAACGTGCCGCCGTACGCGTCGTTCGGGATGACCACGTGGTCGCCGGGGGCGAGCAGCGTACGCAACAGGCAGTCCTCGGCCGCCAGTCCGGACGCGAACGCGAGGCCGCGGCGGCCGCCTTCCAGGGCGGCGAGGTTCTCCTCCAGGGCGGTCCTGGTGGGGTTGGCGCTGCGGCTGTACTCGTAGCCGCCGCGCAGCCCGCCGACACCGTCCTGCTTGTAGGTCGACACCTGGTAGATCGGCGGGACGACCGCCCCGGTGAGGGGGTCTGCGGTGTTCCCCGTGTGAATCGCGAGGGTCTCGAAGTGCTGACTGATGTGCCTGTCGCTCATGGGCACCGAGGGTAGTGCGCCCGGGGCCGGGACGACGGGCCGCGAGAGCGGGGCACCGGGGTGGGGAGCGGGACCCGCCCGGGCGGTGCGGGCGGGCGCGCGGGGACCTTCGAGGGTCCGGCCGCTGTCCACAGGCGGTTTTCCACAGGCCGGCGACCAGGTTGGCCAAGTGCCGGATCCGTCTGGTTCGCTTGAGGCATGGCGATTCTCTGGGTTCTGATGGCGCTGGCCCTGCTCAGCATGGTCCTGCTGCCCGTCCTCATGCGCCGGCGCGCGGGCATACAGCAGGTGGCGCCCGGCGACCCCGACGCCGCGGACCCGGCGAACTACGGCTTCGTGCGCCAGGAGGAGCTGGACGTGCGCATGCCCGGCCACGACCAGGACCTGCTGGACGTCCTGGACATGGTGCAGCGCACCCAGGACTACCGCGCGGCCTCGCAGCTCCTGGCCGGCACGGAGGCGGAGAGCGAGACCCGCTGGCAGCGCGTGCAGGCCTTCGCGGGCGCCGCGTCCCTGGAGCTGCAGCAGCGGCCCGGCGGCGTCAGCGAGACGCCGGGCGGCCAGTGGCTGCGGGTGTGGCGGGCCGAGGCCCCCAAGGACGCGGGCGGCGCCGCGGTACACGCCGAATTCCTGGTGCAGCAGGCATGGCGCACGTCGACACCGGGGACGGACGAGTTCCGGATCATCATGGAGGAGGCGAAGGCCGCGTGCGCGGACGCGGCACTGCTGGCGCCCGGTGACCCGGTCCCCCACATCATCGAGCTCTCGGTGGCCCGCGGACTCGCCTACCCGCAGCCGGAGTTCGAACAGCTGTGGCTGAGGATCCTGGACCGCGCACCCACCCATATGGGCGCGCACCTGGCAGCCCTGCACTACTGGTGCGAGAAGTGGCACGGCTCGCGGGCGCTGGCGTACTCGTTCGCGGAGTCGGCCGCGGCCCGGGCACCCCAGGGCTCCCTGCTGGCGGCCATGCCCCTCTTCGCGGTCTTCGAGCACCTGCCCGAGGTGCACCTGGTCAACGGCTTCTACCAGAGCGAGGTGATCACGAAGGCGATCCACGGCGCGCTCTTCGCCGTGCAGTCCGCCCGCCCCGACGACCCGATGCTGGCCCACGTCCGCCATCTCCTGGTGTTCTTCCTCGTCCGCAGCGAGCGCTGGTCCGAGGCGATGGGCCAGCTGGTCCACATCGACGGCCACGTCGGCGCGCTCCCCTGGACCCTGAGCGCCGACCCGGCCGCCGACTACGCGGTCTACCGGGCCCTGGCGGTGGCGGGGTACGAGGCGAACGGGGGGAACCCGGCGACACTGCCGCGCTGAGAGCGGCCGGGAGCCGTCGGCACGGGCACCGGGGAGCCGGACCGGAACCGGAATTCCCGGACGGGCCCGCCCGTTGACGTACACGGACCCCCACAGCCCCGCGACCTTGTGGAGACCGCATGTTCCTGCACAGCCGTACGCCCCAGCTGCCGACCCCGGAGCAGGCCCTGCGCGGCCGCCCCGAGCCGGCCTTCTCGGTCCCCGAGCGGCACACCGTCCTCGGCACCCCGCTTCTCGGCCCCTACCCCGAGGGTCTGGAGATCGCCGACTTCGGCCTGGGCTGCTTCTGGGGCGCCGAGCGCAAGTTCTGGCAGCTGCCGGCGGGCATCCACACGACCCTCGTCGGCTACCAGGGCGGATACACGCAGAATCCCACGTACGAGGAGGTCTGCTCGGGCCTGACGGGCCACACGGAGGCGGTCCGTGTGGTCTACGACCCGAAGAAGATCTCGTACGAGCGCCTGCTCCAGGTGTTCTGGGAGTCCCACGATCCCACCCAGGGCTTCCGCCAGGGCAACGACGTCGGCACCCAGTACCGCTCGGCCGTCTACACCCACTCCCCCGCCCAGACGGCCGCCGCGCAGGCGTCCCGCGACGCGTATCAGAAGGTCCTCACGGCATCGGGTCACGGCACCATCACCACGGAACTGCTCCCCGCTCAGGGTCGCGAGTTCTATCCGGCGGAGGGGTACCACCAGCAGTACCTCTCGCGCAACGTCAACGGCTACTGCGGCTTGGGCGGGACCGGCGTCTCTTGCCCGATCGGGGTGGCTCCGGCGGGCGATTGAGGCTCTCGGCCCGCGGTCTTTTCAGAGGTGGCAGGTACGGGAAGCATGCGCGGACGCCCGATCGCCGCCGTACGCTCGAATCACGAGTGCCGACATTGGCGAGCGGCTTCAGGAAGTACGCAAGCGGCGCGGTACGACTCAGCGCCTGCTAGCCGTCGAGTCCGGTGTGTCTCTGTCCTTGATCCGGAAGCTGGGGCAGGGAAAGCGGGCTGGAACGGGCTGACACGCGCCTGGAGACTGCGCGCCGACTGGCCCCAGCCCTGCGGGTGCCCACGACGAACCTCATCGGGGGCCATGAGGACGAGCCGGACGCGGCGCCTGGCGCTGGTGATCGTCGGGAGGCCGTCCGGCGTGCACTCGTGGCTGCCGCGCGGGCGGACGGCGCGGCGCGGTGGCGTCATGGAACGTGGAACACGAAAGAGCCAACAGTAGAGCCGCGCATCTCTCGTTCGGGGCCGACCGGGGCATCCGGCCAGACGGGCCCCGCGCCCGCGAGGTCCCGGACAGCGTGCGTCCAGACCTCGATTGACCCGAACGCCGGGCTTCCGCGCGCGTCGGCCCGGAGAAGCCCGGCGGACCGCTGTGGCCGGGTTAGCGTCGCATGGCACGCCAGGCGGGGCCACGGGAGGTACTGCGGTGCCGACGGTCGAGTCACGCACCGGCACGATGCCTCTGCCGATCGTCCTCGGACTCTCCCTCGCCTTCACGGTCACGGTCGTCGACCCGCTGGTGCTCAGCCTGAATCTGCCTCAGGTGGACCGGGCCCTCCATGTGCCGCCGCAGGTCGTCGGACTGCTGGGCGGAGCGGCGACGCTGGTGATGGCCGCCTCCGTCCTCGCCGCGGGCAGTCTCGGGGACGCGATCGGGCTCAAGCGGCTGCTGATGCTGGGACTGACCACCGTCACGGTCGTCAACGTCCTGTCCGTCTTCTCTCCCGGCTATGGCTTCCTCCTCGCGATGCGCTTCCTGGACGGGCTGGGGATGACGGCTCTGCTGGGAGTGCCGCTGGCTCTGCTGAAGGTGTCGGTACCCCCGGAAAAACGGCCGACGGCCATCGGTGTCCTGATGGCCGTCGAGATGGTCCTGTGCGGGGTGATCCCGGCGTTCACGGGCTGGGCGGTGGCGGCCGTCGGCTGGCGGTTCCTGTTCCTGATCGCCCCGCTGCTGTCTCTGGTCTCGCTCTGGCTGACGGACCGGTACGCCCCGGAGTCGCCCGTCCAGCCGGGCCGCCGGATCGACATGACCGGTGTCACCCTGATCGGGGTGGTCCTGCTGGCCCTCGTCGTCGGCCTCGCCGCGGCGCAGAACGGCGTCAACCGGCCTCAGACCTGGGTACCGTTGGTGATCAGCGTGGTCGCCGCCGTGCTTTACGGGTTCCACGCAGGCCGTACCCCCCAACCCGCCCTGGACCTGACGCTGTTCCGCAGCACGCCGTTCAGCGTGGCTCTGGCCGCGGCTCTCACGTTGAACTTCCTCGGAGTCGGACTCAGTATCGTCCTGGGGCAGTTCGGCAGCGTGGTGCTGGCGCTGTCCCCCGAGGCCATCGGCCTGCTGTACCTGCCCGGCACATTCCTGATCGCCGGTGCCGTGATCCTGGCGGGGCACCTGGTCGGGAAGTACACCCCACGGCCGGTGATCGTCACCGGCCTGCTGGCGATGGCGGCGAGCGGGCTGCTGATCGCGGGCACCGCCGGCCCCATGATGGCGGTGTGGCTGCTCGTGCTGGCCACATGGCTGTGCAACCTCGGGGCTCTGATCACCTCCACATCTGTGTCCGAGACGGTCCTCTCCCAGGCACCGCCCGGGCGCTCCGGCACCGTGGCCTCCGTCCAGATGGCCTTCGCGATGACCGGCTCTGCGCTCGGGCCCACGATCTACCTTCTGCTCTTCGACTTCTTCTTCCAGCGGCAGTGGCTGGCGGACGCGGAGTCACGCGACCTGTCGGTGGGGGAGGCCAAGCAGGCCGTGGACGCCGTGCGCAGCGGAATGGCACAGAGCCCGGGCGGCAACGTCTACGATCCGAACCTGCTCCGGCAGGCCGCAGGGCTGGATCTCGGGCTGGACTTCACCCGGGGACTGCGGCTCACCATGCTGATCGTCAGCATCCTGCCGCTCGTTGTGGCCGCGCTGGCGTTTGTGCTGATGCCCCGCCGTGAGAGGACCCGGGCGTAGGACTCTGCTCGGACCGGGCGGACCCGGATACGGTCCGCGCTGTCCTCCGCCGCGACCGCGGAGGTGACGCCCGCCCGCAGCATTCGACCGGGTGGTCGGAGCCTTCCTCAAGACGCCTGCTGACGTCGACGGGAGCCCGGCGCCGGACGGGCGGCGACATGACGGTGAGGCAGCTCCGCAGGAAGGATCTACGGACGAGGGTCATCAAGATGCGTTGGCAGCCTCGTCCCACGGCTGAGGTCGGCGGGAACCGGCAGGCAGACGCCCCGTTGCGGTGGTCCGCCGGAGGGCTGACCGGTCGGCGTGGGGTATGGGCCGGGGCAGCATATCCCGACATGATCGTTTCCCGAGTCGCAGAAGTGACGAAGAGGACGAGTCTCGAAGCATCCCTTCACAGGGGTGCGGCAAGGTGTTGCGGCTGCGTCGGAGGAGGACGAGATGCACGGCGTGAGCAGTGGCTTCGCCACGACGAGCGACGGCGTACGGCTGCACTACCTCGAGGCCGGCAGTGGTCCGGACATGCTTCTCGTGCCCGGCTGGTCGCAGACCGCGGCACAATGGCGGCATCAGATCGCCGACTTCGCCCGCACACACCATGTGGTCGCGGTCGACCACCGCGGCCACGGTGGATCAGACAAGCCGGACCACGGTTACCGGATCGCTCGCCTGTCGACCGACCTCCATCAGCTCATTCACCTCCTGGACCTCACCGAGGTCGTCTGGGTGGCCCACTCGATGGGCTGCGCGCTGGCGTGGTCCTACTGGGACCTGTTCGGTGGAGACCGGCTGGCGCGCCTGGTGCTGTTCGACGAACCCGCCGTTCTGGTCCGGCAGCCGTACTGGCCGGACGGCCTGGCCGAAAGTCTCGGCGCTTTGTACGGCCTCGGGCAGATCGCCGATGTCGTCACGGGACTTCGCGACCCGCGCTCGGATGCCGAGATGCTCAGCACCGAGTTCCTGGACGCCATGTGGACCCCGGCCGCGGATGAGGGGGACCGCCAGTGGGTTCTCGCCCAGAACCTGCTCCTGCCCAGGGAGTACGCCGGCAGACTGCTGCTGGACAACGTCATGCAGGACTGGCGTGACGTCCTGCCCAGGATCACTGTTCCGACACTGGTCATCGGTGGGAGTGACAGCGTCATCCCCACCGCCGCGGCGCGGTCGGTGGCATCGGTCATTCCCGGGGCCGTAGTGCGGATTCTCCGCGAGCGCGCCAGCCACTTCGCCTTCTGGGAGAACCCCGTCGCCTTCAACCGGGAGGTCCGGGCCTTCCTCGGCACACCCGTCGGCGGCGACGGGCACCAGGTGTCGGCCTGGCACAGACCCAACGATGCGGCAAGCCCCCGACATCAAGGGCATTAACTGGCAAGAGTGTCACCACGAGTGCGCGAAGGGGGCAACCACAGTGGGGCAGCCGGGCGAGAACCCGGCATGGTGGCGGGCGGCCCTCACGGGTGATCACCTGGCGGCAGGTCCCGCGTCCGGACGAGCAGCCAGGTGGTGCCACTCGTGGCTGCACCCATCGGCACAATGACGTGCACGGCGACGGGTGTCGGCGATGGCCGACAGCGCGACCAGCGGACGAAACGCCCTGGCACGGTCCGCAGGGCGGCAGCCCGGCCATGTCCAGCCGCCATCGGGACAACATCACGGCCGGCGTGTGGGTGGGACGTGTTCCGGAGCGCGCGACGGCCTCCTCGGCATCCGCCTCCACGGCACGCGCCTGAACGGAGAACTGCACCAGTTCCGTGAGTGCCAGCCGCTGCTCGTCCTCCGGGAGAACGGCGAACCACGCGGCACCTTCCGCCACCGTCCTTACCCCCTGGGCCAGTTCGTTGAGAAGGACTTGACGCTCGTTCATGTAACCCATGGTGCGGCGCCGGAGGGTGTCAGCGCCCCTCACCCCGGGGGCGGCGGCCCGCCTGCCGCTCCCGCCGCCGCGGGAGCGCTCCCAGCGGTGATGTCGTCGAAGACGACGGTGGCCGCGTCGGTGCCGGAGGTGCGCACGGTGACCCAGATCCTGGCCGGCCACCTGGCCGCCACCTCCGACAACCCGTCGAAGGACGCCGTCGCGGCGGGGCGGGAATGGGGCCGCCATCTGACCGAGCGTCCCGCCCCGTTCTCGTCCATCTCCGCGGAAGAGGCATTCGGCAAGATCACCCGGAGACGGTCGCACCCCCGAACGGCGAGTAGCGTCACCGGAACGGCCGCGCAAGACGGCGGCAGGCCCAACGGCACCCTCCCCTTCGGGGGCGGGTGCCGTTGCGCAGGCCCGCGGGGGCCGGGATCAGCCGGCCATGGACGGGGCGTAGGGCGACAGGGCCGGGGCGAGCTGCACCCCGGGGGCCAGGCCGAGGGCGACGAGAGCGTCGGGCAGCCCGCGTCCGACGCGGGCCGCCTCCACGGTGCCCGGAGTGGCCAGCCGGCGGCAGCTGGCGGCGATGATCTCGAACAGGTGCTGCACCCGGCCGGCGCCGCGGGGCAGCAACTGGCCGTGGAAGTCCTCGTGGTGTGCGAGGACCAGGGCGGCCAGACCGGCCACGTGGGCCGAGGCCGTGCCGGTGCCGTCGACGGCCGCGTATCCGCCCTGCGGTGTGCACGACAGGACCGCCACACCGGGAGCGGCCGCGTCGACGCCGGGGCCGTAGCAGCCGAACGGCGCGGCGAACAGCCCTTCCGGCGTCAGCTGTGCTCCCGTGTGGGTGGCCTGGGACGTGTCCGGCGGGTACGAGCCGAAGGCGCCCAGGGCGCCCACGGTGAACACGGTCGGCAGCGAGCCCGGGAAGGCGACCGGCCCGCCGGTGTCACCGGCCGGCGCGATGCACGCGATGCCCGCCGCGTTGGCGTCGGCGAGTTTGCGTGAGACCAGTGCCGACGAGTACGGGGTCGCGACCCCGATGTGGGCGATGTCGGCCTCGCTTTCGATGCAGTGGTCCAGGGCGGCGATGAGATCGCTGAAATGCCCGTCGGGCATCACCTGGCAGACCTCGATCTCGGCGTCGACCGCGATCCCGATGACGCCCTTGCCGGTGTCCGCCCCGGCGATGATGCCTGCCGTGTGGGTCCCGCTGCCCACTGTGTCGTGGGCCCATCCGTCCTGCGTGCCGCGGACGAGATCGGCCCCGGAGCGCACCCGTTGCTTCAGATCGGGGTGCTCGTCGCTGACGCCCGACCCGATGATCGCGATCTTGATTCCGAAGGCGCGGAACGTGGGGGGCAGCCGGTCCAGCCGCATGGCCTGCTGGCCCCAGCCGTACTGCTGGCGCTTCTCCAACTCGGGGTACACCTTGGCCAGCGGGGTCAGGGTGACGACGTTCTCCCGGGTCGCCGACAGGCCGGGGCGGTAGATCCAGCGGTCCGTGTAGCCGCTCGCGGGCCGGACGTACAGGGACTGGATGGACTGTGCGGTCTCCGTCGCCAGGGTGACGGTGACTGTGCCGTCGGACCCGGTGACACCCTGGCCCGGCCAGGTCGCCCCGATGAGGAACACGCCCGCGCCGGCCAGCGGTTCGCCGTCCGGGCCGCAGACGCGGAGCGAGATCTCGACGGGTTGCCCCATCGGCATGACCAGCCCCGGATCGCGGAGCGGCAGGATCCCCGCGGTCGGCGCGGCGGCGGGTCCGGTTCCGGCCAGCGGCAGGTCCGGCTCGATGTGCACGTGCAGCGTCCGCATCGCCGGCACCTGGGACTCGGCCGCCTCGACGACCGCGATCTCGGGGCAGGAGGGGTGCAGCCCGGCCGACTGGAGCTTCTCCGAGTGCTTGAGTCTGCGGATCACTGTGACCTCGGGCATCCGCTCCAGCCGGTCGCACACCGCGTCCAGGCCGATCTCGGGCACGCCCGGTGGGAGCAGGTGCTGCGGCAGCGGTGTGACCATGTACCGCTCACGGCGCGGCCGCACCGGCAGCGGTGACCGCGCGCCTTGCCTGCGTGGCCCCGTCTCTTCACTCTCGGGTCCCGGCCCCCCTGCCCCCGCGCCCTCGGACCCGCTCGCGCGGTTGTTTCCGGACCTCTCCTTGACCATTACGTCCACCTTCACCACGCCTACGTCGTATGTCCACTCCTGATCCGGCGAGAGGCGGCTCGCGCTTCCACGGTGATGCGGTGCGCCCGGGGACGACCCCCGGGCGCACCGCATCGCGCGCCGCCAGGGGTCAGCCGATACCGAAGGGCTGGCCCATCTGGCCGTAGCCGAAGCCGGGCTGCTGGTACTGCGGGAACTGCTGGCCGAACTGCTGCTGGCCGAACCCGGCGCCCCACTGCTGGCCCTGCTGGCCCTGCTGGCCCTGCTGGCCCTGCTGGCTCTGCTGGAGCAGGGTCACGATCGCGGTCGGCAGCGCCTGCTGCACGGAATGTTCCACAGCGGTCCGGATGCCCGTGTGCAGCGAGCGGTACAGGGCGAGGGCCAGGTACGGGTGCGCCTGGTGGGCCATGCCCTGCTGCTGGAGCTGCTGCTGGACCTGCTGGAGCTGCTGGAACGTCTGCTGGATCCGCTGCGCGACCTGCTGGCTGGTCTGCTGGCACGCCTGCTGGATGGCCTGCTGGACCACCTGCGCGATCTGCTGCGGGCCGCCGCCGGTCTGCTGGCCGAACTGCTGCTGCTGGGGTTGGGTACCGGTCATCACCGACATGAATGCTCCATTCGATGGCACCATGGGAAAGCCGACATACGGTTGAATATCGGCCTTATCGGGAGAATCCGACGCCCTGAAACTAAGGTGGCCGCACCGGGGCCGCAATCGGAGACGGCCACCCCTCGTGGTGGGCCGTGGCGACCGGGACCGCGGGTCGCAAGAGGGCGTGGCGCGCATGGTGCCCCGGTTTCCGTAGGCCCGTCGGCGGCGCGGGCGGCCGCGCGGAGGCCGGGCGCACCGCGATGCGGACCGGGCCGCCGAGCGAGTGAGCGCCCTTCGTCCGGCACTGTCACGGGCGCCGTCATGGCGCCGGGGTCAAGAGAGCCCGGGCGGTGTTCCAGGCGCACGGCCTCATACCCTCGGCGTACGACCGCGCACGCGCCGCGCATGCGATCGTGACCGGCGGGCCGACGGGGAACAATGGGACTCATACCGGGCGAGGTGGTGGCGATGCCCGCATGGCGTCTGCGCGACTATCACGACGACGATCTCGACCAGGCGATCCAGGTCTGGGACCAGAGCCGCCGGACCGACGAGGAGCCGGCCTTCCCGGTCTCCGAGGTCATGGCCGCGGCCCAGACCGGCCGCACCGCGGTGGTCGCGGTGGTCGGCGACGAACTGGTGGGCATGGCGGTGGCGCAGGAGCACGGCGGACGGGCCTGGATCCTGCTGGTGGCGCTCGCCTCCCAGTGGCGCGGGCGCGGGATCGGCAGCGCTCTGGTCGCCGAGTTGGAGCGGCGCCTGCGGACACTGGGCGTGCGCCGGGTCAGCGCCCTCCTGCCCGCCGGCGCCGCCGGGACGAAGGCCCTGGAGCACTCCGGCTATCTGACCCGTGGCGACCTGACGTACTACGAGAAACTCGAACCGCGCGAGACCGCCCACACCGGCGCGCTCACGGCCCTGGGCGGCCGGATGCTGCCCTACGGGCTCTGGGGCGCCATGGCCGGTATGGAGTGGGAGAAGCAGGTCGTCGAACGCCGGATCGTGCTCCCGCTGACGGAGCCGACCCTGGCCGACCGCTACGGCGTCGTGCCGCCGAAGGCGGTCATCCTGTTCGGCCCGCCCGGTACCGGCAAGACCAGTTTCGCCAAGGCGGTGGCCTCCCGGCTGGCCTGGCCGTTCGTGGAACTCTTTCCGTCCCGGCTCGCGGCCGACACGAGCGAGGGGCTGGCGGCGGCGCTGCGGGAGACGTTCGCGGGTCTGGCGGAACTGGACTCGGTGCTGCTCTTCATCGACGAGGTCGAGGAGATCGCCGGCGCGCGTTCGGGGAAGGCGATCGACCCGGGACACGGGGTGACCAACGAACTCCTCAAACTCATCCCCGGCTTCCGTGAGCACGACGCGCGACTGCTGGTGTGCGCCACCAACTCGGTGCGCTCCCTCGACGCGGCGTTCCTGCGGCCGGGCCGGTTCGACTACGTCATCCCGATCGGGCCGCCGAACCCGACCGCCCGCTCGGCGATCTGGACCCGCTATCTCGGGCCCGCGGCCGACTCGGTGGACCTGCCCCAACTGGTCGCGGCCAGCGAGCTGTTCACCCCGGCCGACATCGAATTCGCCGCCCGCAAGGGGGCGCAGGCGGCATTCGAACGCGAAGTCACGCGCCGTCAGGGCGGATCGGCCACCACCGACGACTACATGACCGCCATCGCCGACACCCGCCCCACGCTCACCACTCAGGCGATCGAGGAGTTCAATGAGGACATCGAGAAGTACCGGCGGCTCTGAGCGGATCCGAGCGGGTTCCGCATGACGCCGTGTCAGCTCGATCAGTGCCCCGATGGCGCGCCGTGCCCGTCGGCGGGGGCGTGCGCCTCGGCGTGCGCGTGCGGGGCGGCCGTCGCCTGCCGGTACAGGCCGTGCGCCCACATCTGCAGTCCGAGCACGGCCTCGGCGTGGGCGCGGGCGCCGGCCACTCCCTCGCCGGCGTGTTCCTTGAGGGCGAGCGCCCTGCGGTGACGGTCTTCCACCTGGTCGCGGACGATCTCGCACAGCACCGCGGTCAGCTCGTCCGCGAAGCCGGTGTCGAGGGCGCGTTCGGCGGCCGGGATCACGGGCCCCACGCCGGGCCCGGCGGGCCTGAGTCCCGTGAACGGCGCGCCCTCGCCGGCGCGGTGCACGCGGACGACCGTCTCGAAGAGCCAGCGGTCCGCCCCGTCCCGCACCCGCGGGCCGAACGTTCGCGCCCCAGGACCCGGTCGAACGCCGCCCGAGCCTCCGGCTCTCCGTCCTCGTGGACGCAGGGAAGGACGTGATCGACGTTCTCGTCCTGCAGGGCCGGGCGCGCGGCCGTGACAACGGGACCGCCGAGTGCGTCGCAGTGCGGAGGCAACGCGATCCCCCCTTTCTCCGTCTTCCTCCATCATCGGCTCGCCCGGAGTGAACGGCGAGACCGGCGGGCGCGCACCGCCGCGCACCACCGAGAATTAAATGCTATTCACAGAAATATATGCTTGGACACATATCCAGAATTACGTCAACTGGGTACGGTCATCAGACAGCCGAAAGGATTCTCCATCGGCCCATTCCCTCGAATGCCCGATACCTCGGACCCTATGGCGCTCGTTAGGTGATCGTGACTTGGAAAGAACCGGAAGATCAGATCCCTGTCGGAACCGGGACCGTCTGGCACGAGCCGGCCAGTGGTGACGCGCGTCTCAAGTACTGCTCCGATCTTCTTGAAGACTTCCTCAAGAGGATCAGCGAGATGGAAAGCGAATACCTGCGCGCTCTAGACGGAACGCCCTGATCAAGGGCGCGGAGGAGCCAGAGAATGGACAGGCTTGAAGGCGAGCCGAGCCTCTACGACATTCAGTTCCCTCTGAGATCAGATTATGATGCGCTAGGCCAGCATTCTTATCATGTTGATCCGCTGGAGGCCCATCACGTCTGGAGCGCGCCCGGCCCCGACATCGCGTCGAACAACTGGGACCCGGACGAAGAGCTGGCCCAGATGCTGTCGTCCGCGTCGGCCATGCCCGGCGTGTCCGACGTGGACCCCGCCCCGTCCGCCCCGCTGGACGGGCCGCACCGCCACAGGGTCGATCGGCGGCGGCCCCGGCCAGGCTCCCATGTCCTCGACGGCGCCCACAAAGTCACCCCCGTCACGATCCTCGTGGCGACGATCGCCGCATGCGCGGTGGCCATGCTCGGCTGGTCCATCGGCTACTCGTACAACCAGCTGCGCGCCATCGCGGGGACGGTCCTTCCGGCTCCCTTGGCGCAATGGTGGCCGCTGACGGTGTACGGGCCATGGTTCGTGGCCGCCCTGTCCATCCTGCGGGCCGCCGTTCAGCACCGGACCGCCCGGCGGTCCTGGTCCGTCCTCCTGGTCGCCTCGGGCACGGCGGTGGCCCTGTGCGTCAGCCACTCCTCGCACTCGGTCCTCTCCATGGTGATCGTCGGGATTCCCCCGATCACCGCCCTGGTGTGCTTCCGGGAACTCGTCGGCCAGGTCTCGTGCAAGTACCGCCCCCGGCACGCCGCACACGGCAAGGAGCAGTCCACCGGCGGCTGACACACGGACCGCGGCACAGGGACGGCGGCCGCCGGTGACCGGTGAACGGCCGTGACGCGGCCGCCCCATGGCGGGACGGGACGCCCGCCGGCATGGTCGCGGGACAAGGTCCCGTGGCCGTCATGGGGCGGAGGGGGTCGTCGTGTGGTTCGCAGGGAGCGGGGCACCGCGCATGCCCACACCTGGGGAAACTCCGCCGGGGCGGGTGGCGCCCGCATACGAGGTGCCCGGACCTGCTGCGGGTGTTCTGGGAGGGCACGACCCCACGCAGGGCTTCCGCCGGGGCAACGACGTCGGCACCCATGTCCGGTCGGTCCTCTTCACCCACTCCCCGGCACAGCGCTCGGCGGCCGAGCGCTCCCGCGCCCGCTATCAGAAGGCCCTGACCTCCTTCGGGCACGGCGCCGCCACCACGGAGATCCTTCCGGCCGACGGGCACCCCTTCTGTCCCGCGCGCACCCACCACCAGCAGTATCTGCACCGGAACCCGGCGGGCTACCGCGGCCTCGGCGGCACCGGGGTCTCCTGTCCCGTGGACGTCCCGCCCCGGCCCTGAAGCCGGCCGCGCGGCCCGCCGCCGGGTCCCGGTCAGGACGGCCGGTCGCCTCCGCTGCCGTACGGCCTCGTCAGGATCTCCAGGCGGTGGCCGTTCGGGTCGTCGAAGTACGCACCGCGGCCGCCGTCGTTGTGGTTGATCTCGCCGCGGCGACTGTGCTGGGGATCCGCCCAGTACGCCAGGCCCGCCGCGCGGATGCGGGCGAAGATCGCGTCGAAGTCGTCCTCGGAGACCAGGAACGCGTAGTGCTGCGGGGTGATCGTGCCGGACGTGTCCATGAAGTCCAGCGTCACCCCGTTCGGGACCTGCACGGGGATGAACGGCCCGTACGGGGGCTCCACGTCAAGCCCCAGCAGGTCCGCGAGGAACCGCGCGGACTCTTCCTTGTCGTGCGCGGCGACGATCGTGTGGTTGAGCTCGACGGCCATGGCTCGGCCCTCCGCTCCCCTCGGCTGCCAGTACCACCTCCCACGCTAGGCGGCCGCGCCGGCGCCTGTCATCGGTCTCCGGTCCCCCTTCCGCGCCCGTGCGCAGCCGGCCGCCGTGAGGTGGCCTGGGACCACCGCACGGCGTCGCCGCCGGCTCCTCAGATGGTGGCCGTGTCGATCACGAACCGGTACCGGACGTCGCTGCTCAGCACCCGCTCGTACGCGTCGTTGATCTCCGACGCGCCGATCAGCTCTATCTCGGCGCCGATGCCGTGCCCGGCGCAGAAGTCCAGCATCTCCTGGGTCTCGCGGATGCCGCCGATGCCGGAGCCGGCGAGGGTCTTGCGGCCGGAGATCACCGAGAACAGGTTGAGGGAGACGGGCTCCTCGGGTGCGCCCACGTTCACCAGGGCGCCGTCGGTGCGGAGCAGCGAGAGGTACGCGCCGAGGTCCAGCGGGGCCGACACGGTCGAGACGATCAGGTCGAAGGTGCCGCGCAGTTCCTCGAAGGTCTTCGGGTCGCTGGTGGCGTAGTAGTGGTCGGCGCCCAGCTTCAGCCCGTCCTCCTTCTTGCGCAGGGACTGCGAGAGCACGGTGACCTCGGCGCCCAGTGCGTGCGCCAGTTTGACGCCCATGTGGCCGAGGCCGCCCAGGCCGACGATCGCGACCTTCTTGCCGGGGCCCGCGTCCCAGTGCCGGAGCGGGGAGTAGGTGGTGATGCCGGCGCACAGGAGGGGGGCGGCCTCGTCGAGGGAGATGCCGTCCGGGATGCGGAGGGTGAAGTTCTCGTCGACGACGATCTTCTGGGAGTAGCCGCCGTAGGTGGGCTCGCCGTTCTTGTCGAGGGCGTTGTACGTGCCGACGTTGCCGGCGAGGCAGTACTGCTCCAGTCCTGCCCGGCAGTTCTCGCACTCGCGGCAGGAGTCGACCATGCAGCCGACGCCCACCCGGTCGCCGGCCTTGAACCTGGTCACACCGGAACCGACCTCGGCGACGACGCCCGCGATCTCGTGGCCCGGAACCATCGGGAAGATCGCCTTGCCCCAGCCCTCGCGGGCCTGGTGGATGTCCGAGTGGCAGATGCCGGCGAACTTGATGTCGATCAGGACGTCGAACTCGCCGACCTCACGGCGCTCGATCGTGGTGCGTTCGAGCGGAGCCTTGGCAGCGGGTGCGGCGTACGCAGCGACAGTGGTCATGCCGAGTTCTCCTCAGTGGGGTGCTGTGCCCGGCTACCTCCGTCCGGGCACACCACCCAGCGTGCCCGGGGCCTTCGGGTCCACCCAGACCACGGCCCTGCCTACGACCCGCGGTCCTACCACCGGCGGGGTCAGCCTCATGGTCGTACGACCATGAATACTGGACGTATGGACGAACAGGCCGAGGCCGTACGGCAGCCCGGGGCGGATGCCGGCGGGGCCCTGGACCGGCGTGCCGAGCTCAGCGAGTTCCTGCGCAGCCGCCGGGCCCGGCTCAAGCCCGAGGACGTGGGGCTGCCGGACTTCGGACGGCACCGGCGGGTGCCGGGACTGCGGCGCGAGGAGCTGGCGCAGCTTGCCGGGGTGTCCGTGGCGTACTACACGCGCCTGGAGCAGGGCAACGGACGGAACGTGTCGGCGGAGGTACTCGACGCGATCGCCCGCGCGCTGCGGCTGACCGACGCCGAGCATGCGCATCTGACGCATCTCGCGAAGCCGACGGCGCACAAGAAGAAGCCGTCGACGCGGCCGCAGCACGTGCGGGCGTCGCTCCACCATCTGCTCGGTGTCCTCGAAGGTGTCCCGGCGTACATCGTGGGGCGGCGCTCGGAGATCCTGGCGTGGAACCGGATGGCCGCCGCCGTCTTCGGCGACTGGGCGGAGCTGCCGCAGCAGGAGCGGAACTGGGCGCGGCTGGTGTTCCTGCGGCCCGAGTACCGCGACCTGTTCGTGGACTGGGAGCAGAAGGCCATCGACATCGTGTGCCATCTGCGCTACGACGCCGGGTGCCAACCGGACGATCCGCGGCTGTCGGCGCTGGTCGGGGAGTTGTCGGTGAAGAGCGAGGACTTCCGGCGGCTGTGGGCCACGCACGACGTCAAGGAGAAGAGCCACGGGCTGAAGCTGATGCGGCATCCGCTGGTGGGTGACCTCGCCCTGCTGTACGAGTCGTTCAAGCTCGCGGGCGACGGTGAGCAGGCGATGGTGACGTACCACGCCGAGCCGGGCTCCGCGTCGGCGGAGGCGCTGCGGCTGCTGGCGAGCTGGGGCACGGACGCGACCCGGGCGGGCACGACCGCGCCCCGCCGCTGAGGCGCTCGCACACCGGGCCCGCAGGCCCGGGCACCCCGCGGTGTCCGGGCCCGGTGGCCCGGACACCCCGCGGGGCACCGCTCACCGACCGTGGAACGCGTTGCAGATCGAGATCGTCGACTTGTTGCCCTTCTTGTCGGCGATCTTCGCGTGGAACGACGCGCATTCCCCGTTCACCCGGCCGGGGGTGGTCTCGCACAGATGCACGTCAGCCCCCAGTACGCAATGTGCCGGGGGGTCGATCAGTGCCTCAATAGCGCTGGGAGGCCACGAGTTGGGGCCCTGGCTACGAGGCGGCGTTCTCCCGGATGGTGATCTTCCCCTTGCGGATGGTCGCGAGCCGTGGGGCCTTCCTCGCGATCGTGGAGTCATGGGTGACCATCACGAAGGTGAGCCCGTGCTCCTTCCACAGGGCCTCCAGGACATCCATGATCTCGTCGCGCATGGACTCGTCCAGGTTTCCGGTGGGTTCGTCGGCGAGCAGCACCTTCGGCCGCTTCACCAGCGCACGGGCGATGGCGACGCGCTGCTGCTGACCGCCGGACAGCTCCGCCGGCAGATGCCCGAGCCGCTCGCCGAGTCCCACCGACTGAAGGGCCTCGGCGGCCCGTTCACGCCGTTCCCTGCCCTTCGCGCCGAGGGGCACGAGGGCCGTCTCGACGTTCTCCTGGGCGGTGAGCGTCGGGATGAGGTTGAAGCTCTGGAAGACGAAGCCGATGTTCTCGCTGCGCACCTTGGTGAGCCGGGCCTCGGAGAGCCTGGCCAGGTCGGTGCCGTCGAGTTCGACGCTGCCCGCGGTGGGCTTGTCCAGTCCGCCGAGCATCTGCAGCAGTGTGGACTTGCCGCCGCCGGTGGGCCCCTGGATGACGAGCCGGTCACCGTCGCCGATGGTGAGGTCGACGCCGTTCAGGGCGACGATGGTCTCCTTGCCCCGCGTGTAGCGCTTGGTGACGCCTCTGAGTTCGTACATGGGGTGCAACTCCTGGGATACGGATGAGGATCGGGGCCTGCCGCGGCGGCAGGCCCCGTGCCGCGCACGCGGACCGCCTAGGGCAAGAGGTGTGCGGGGCGGGTGCTACTCCACGCGGCGCAGGGCGTCCGCGGGACGCAGCCGGGAGGCGCGCCAGCCGCCGAAGGCGCCGGAGATCAGGCCGCCGGTGACGGCGAGGGCGACCGCGAGGCCGATGGTCGACGGGCTCACCGGCGCGGTGAGCGCCACCTCCAGGGTCTTGGCGGCCTGGCGGCCGGGGCCGCCGAAGCCGCCGCCCGGGCCGCCGCCGAAGCCGCCGCCGCTGCCGCCGCCCAGTTGCGCCTGGAGGGTGGGGCTGACCGCGGTGACGGCGTATGCGCCCGCGAGGCCGAGCGCGATGCCGAGGACACCGCCGACCAGTCCGTTGACCACGGCCTCGCCGACGACCTGGCGGGTGACGCGCCCGGACTTCCAGCCGAGGGCCTTGAGGGTGCCGAACTCGCGCACACGCCGGGAGACGGCCGAGGAGGTGAGCAGCCCGGCGACCAGGAACGCGGCCACGAGCACGGTGATCGAAAGCCACTTGCCGACGGAGGAGGCGAGGTCGGAGGCGGTGGACAGCGAACCGGAGACGGTGCTGGCGAGGTCGGCGGAGGTGGTGACCGTCGTCCCCGAGATGTTCTTCTGGATGGTCTTCTTGACGCTGTCGATCTGCTGTGAGTCGGCCGCCTTGACGTAGATCGTGGTGACCTTGCCCTTGGAGTCGCCGAGCGTCTGCGCCTGCTTCAGCGGGATGTAGAGATTGGCCGCCGCGTCCCCGCTGTCGGGGGTAGCGATGCCGATGACCTTGAACTTGACGCCCTTGATGGTCACCGTGTCACCGACGGACAGCTTCTTCTGCTTGGCGTACGACGCGTCGGCGACGACGACCTTGGCGTCGGTCTCCGAGGTCGTGAAGGTACGGCCGCTGGTGATCTTCGAGGAGGTCAGCGGGCCCAGGGCGGGCTTGGTGACGTCGGTGCCGTAGACGGAGTAGCTGTTCACGTCGAAGTCGGCGCCGCCGCCCTCGACGCGGCCCTGCGGCGGGCCGGTCGGGGCGCCCTGCCTGCCGCCGTTCTGGTCCTGCCTGAACTGGCCCTGCCTGAACTGGCCGCTGACCTTGACGACCTGCAGGCTGAGCCCGCCGACGGCGTCCGACACGCCCTTCTGCGAGCCGACCTCGGCGACCTTGCTGTCGGCCAGGGTCTGGAAGCCCTGGACCATCACGCGGTCGCTGCTCTGTGTCTCGTCGGAGTCGTTGCCGCGGGCGTCGAACCGGAAGCGCGGCCGCTGTGCGCTGCTCGTGGAGCTCGCCGCCTTGCTGACGGTCATGTCCGTGCCGAGTCCGTACAGCGACTGCAGAACCTTGTCCTGCGCCTTACCCATGCCCGAGGACACGGAGTTGACCACGATGACCAGAGCGATGCCCAGCGCGAGCCCGGAGGCGACGACGAGGGCCGCCTTTCTCCGGCGGCGCAGTTCGCGCCTCAGGTAGGTGAAGAACATGGCCGCAAGCTAGGGAGGCACCCTGATGAACCCGTAAGCCAGACATGAGAGAACTATGAGAAGGCCGCGCCGGGCGCATGTCCGGCCGCACGCGGCGGGGCGGCGGCGCTGGAACGCCGATGCCGCCGGCTGCCCGCAAGGGCGGTCGGCGGCATCGGGAACGGGGCGCAGGCGTCCGGTGGGTCAGATGGCCGAGCCCGCCTTCCACTGGGCCCAGTCCATGTTCCAGCCGTTGAGGCCGTTGTCCGGGGAGACCGTCCTGTCGCCCGTGTTCCGGACGACCACCACGTCGCCGACGATCGAGTGGGTGAAGAACCACGCGCCCGCCGTGTTCGGGTCGCCCGCGCCCTTCGTGTCGGACAGGCCCACGCAGCCGTGGCTGGTGTTCACGTTGCCGAAGACGGACTTGGCGCCCCAGTAGTTGCCGTGCACGAACGTGCCGGAGCGGGTCAGGCGCATCGCGTGGGGCACGTCCTTGATGTCGTACTCGCCCTTGCCGTCGTCGTCGGTGAAGCCGACCGTCGCGCCGTTCATCCGGGTCTCCTTGAACTTCTCGGAGATCACCATCTGGCCTTCGTACGTCTTGTTCTGCGGCGAACCCGCGGAGATCGGGATGGTCTTGATGACCTTGCCGTCCTGCGTCACCTTCATCTGCTTGGTCTTCGCGTCGACGTAGGAGACCTGGTTGCGGCCGATCGTGAAGGTGACCGTCTTCTGCTGGACGCCGTACACGCCGCTCGCGCCCTCGACGCCGTCGAGGTTCAGCTTCAGCGTGACGGTGGAGCCCTCCGTCCAGTACTGCTCGGGCCGGAAGTCGAGCCGGTTGGCGCCGAACCAGTGCCCGACGACCTCCTGCCCGCTGCTGGAGGTGACCGTGATCCCCTTCTGCACGGCGGCCTTGTTCGTGATCGCCTTGTCGAAGTTGATCGAGACCGGCATGCCGACACCGACGGTCGAACCGTTGTCGGGCGTGAAGTTGCCTATGAAGGAGTGGGCGGGGGCGACGGTCGTGAACGAGGCGTTCTCGTGGGCGGCGCGGCCGGCGGAGTCCTCGGCCGTCACGGCGACCTTGTAGGTCGTGGCCCGCTCCAGCTGGCCGCTGGGCGCCCAGCTCTTCTTGTCCGCGGATATCTGCCCGTCCACGCGGGTGCCGGACCCCGTGGTCATGGTGACGTCGGTGAGCGTGCCCTTGGCGACCGTGACCTTGGCGGCGTTGTTGATGGAGGCGTTGTCGGAGCCGTCCGCCGGCGTGATCTTGATCTGCGCATCGGAGGTCTTCTGGGCGGCGGCCTCGTCGACCTTGGCCTGCGAGTCCCCGCCGCCACCACCGGCAGCCGCGCTCCCTCCGCTGCACGCGGAGAGCACCAGCACCCCGCCGAGCAGTGCGGACGCGGCTATCAGGCCCTGGCGCCGCTTACTGGTCGTCATCACACGCTTCTCCATCGTTGCGATATCCCCAAAACCCCGTGAGCCCCCGTAAGAACCACCAACGCTACGACCGGTGCGACCGGTTCCATATCCCGTGGACGTGTGGGGCACACCACGTCCCCGCGCCGGGGCGCGGCAGTCCCGGCGGGTGCCCGGGCGCCCCCGCGTCACACGGGACCCGGGAACGCTCCCTGAGACGACGGAACCCCGGGCGCCGGTTGCCGCCCGGGGTCGCGGATCTTTTTTCCCCCCCGGACGCGTCAGCGGAGTCCGGCCTCCTCCCCGGCCTCCTCCCCGACCTCGTCGGCCTCATCATCCTCGCCGAGGGCCCAGTCCGGCGAATCCGGGTCGTAGTCGGCCTGCTCGCTGCTCCAGGAGGCGTGGGCGAGTTCGACCCCCGGCACCTCGCGGACCAGATCCGACGGATCGATGAGATACGCGAGGGCCTCGGCCGTGTCGTCCGTCACCGCGCTCTCCGTGTACGCGCGCTCGCCCTCGGGCATGTCCGGGTCGTCCGCGACACGGCGCAGGGCGGCCTTGGTGACGGCATCGGGGTCGCCGACCTCGACGACCAGCTCGACTCGAAGGCGGACAAACCGTGATGTTTCAGGAATACTCATGCCGGGCAGCGTACGGCCCGGAGGGGGTGCGGCTTTCCCGCGACCCGCATCTTTCACTAGCATCGATCCACCCGGCCAATTCGCAAGCGTCACAAGAGGATCGGTATTTCGTGTCCGCCGCACGTCGATCGTCGTCCAGCGCCCGCAGGACGCTGCTGACCGCCACCGCCGCGGGGACCCTGCTCGGGGCCCTGTGGTTCGTACCGTCCGCGAACGCGACCCCGGACACGTCCGGGCCGCAGTCGTCGGTCTCCCTGCGGACGTCCGAGGAGGCCGGCGCGGCGACGGGCTCGACGGCGGCGGACACGCAACTCGCCGACACCGGAAGCGTGGACACGACGCCGTACGTGGTCGGCGGAACCCTCTTCCTGTGCCTGGGCGCGGGATTCGTGACCTACTCGGTACGCAGGGAGCACATGGACTCCTGAAGCCGGGGCGCCCGGAGGGGCCCGGCCGGCAGCAGGGCCCCGGCGATCCCGGCCGCGCTACCCGAGCGTCCCGGTGACCCTCTCGACCGCGGCGATCAGACCACCGCCCCGTACGCACGCCTCGGCCGCCGCAAGATCGGGCGCGAGGAAGCGGTCGGGGCCCGGGCCCTGGGCGCCGGCCTCACGCAGGGCCGTGATCGCCGCCCGGGTGGCGGGGGCGGGGGTCAGACCCTCGCGGAGTTCGACCGCCCTCGCCGCCGCGTACAGTTCGACCGCGAGGACCCGGGTGAGATTGTCCGTCGCCGCACGCAGCTTGCGCGCCGCCGACCAGCCCATCGAGACATGGTCCTCCTGCATCGCCGAGGAGGGGATCGAGTCGGCGGAGGCCGGTACGGCCAGCCGCTTCATCTCGCTCACCAGCGCCGCCTGGGTGTACTGGGCGATCATCAGGCCCGAGTCGACGCCCGGGTCGTCCGCCAGGAACGGCGGCAGGCCGTGCGAGCGGTTCTTGTCGAGCAGCCGGTCCGTGCGGCGCTCCGCGATCGACGCCAGGTCCGCCGCCGCGATCGCCAGGAAGTCCAGGGCGTACGCCACCGGCGCGCCGTGGAAGTTGCCGTTCGACTCCACGCGGCCGTCGGGCAGCACCACCGGATTGTCGACCGCGGAGGCCAGTTCGCGCTCGGCCACCAGGCGGGCGTGCGCGAGCGTGTCCCGGCCCGCGCCGGCGACCTGGGGGGCGCACCGCACAGAGTAGGCGTCCTGGACGCGGGGCGCGTCGTCCTGGTGATGGCCCGTCAGGCCCGATCCCCTCAGCACGGCCAGCATGTTGGCGGCCGACGCCGCCTGCCCGGGGTGCGGGCGGATGGCGTGCAGCTCCGGCGCCAGCACCTTGTCCGTGCCCAGCAGCGCCTCCAGCGAGAGGGCGGCCGTGATGTCGGCCGCCTTGTACAGCGACTCCAGGTCCGCCAGCGCCATGATCAGCATGCCGAGCATGCCGTCGGTGCCGTTGAGAAGGGCGAGGCCCTCCTTCTCGCGCAGCTCGACCGGGGCGATGCCGTGCTCGGCGAGGAGTTCGGCGGCGGGACGCACGGCGTCGTCGGGGCCCTCGGCCTCACCCTCACCCATGAGCGTCAGCGCGCAGTGGGACAGCGGCGCCAGGTCTCCGGAGCAGCCCAGCGAACCGTACTCGTGCACGACGGGGGTGATGCCCGCGTTCAGGACGTCGGCCATGGTCCGCGCGACCTCGGGACGTACGCCGGTGTGCCCGGAGCAGACGGTCTTCAGCCGCAGGAACATCAGGGCGCGTACGACCTCGCGCTCCACCCGGGGGCCCATCCCGGCCGCGTGCGAGCGGACGATGTTGCGCTGCAGCCGGGTGCGCAGCTCCTGGCCGATGTGCCGGGTCGCCAGCGCGCCGAATCCGGTGCTCACCCCGTAGACGGGATCCGGCTTCGCCGCCAGCGCGTCCACGATCTCGCGGGCCGCCGCGAGGGCCGCCAGGGCCTCGTCGGAGAGCTCGATCCGGGCGCCGTCGCGCGCCACGGCGAGAACGTCGGACGCGGTCAGCCCGGACGTCCCCACCACCACAGTGTGCATATCCATATTCAGGAGCGTACGCAGTGAATTCGACGATGTCACCAGGGGACGGCGGATTGCCCCCGGGCCGCGTCCCAACCACTACGCCCGCGCCTCCGCACCGGCGGCATCAACGGCGCCCGGACCTCCGCGGTCCGACCTCCGCGGTCCGGCCTCCGCGGTCCGGCCTCCGCGGTCCGGCCTCCGCGGTCCGGCCTCCGCCGCCCAGACCACCGGGGCCCACTCCCAGCGGCCCACACCCGGGGGCTCCGGCTCTCACGGCTCCGGCACCCCGCAGCTCCGCCCCCCGCAGCCCCGGCACCCCCACAACCCCCGCTCCCCCACAGCTCCGACCCCCGCAACCCCACAACCCCCGCT
>NZ_JBHUDX010000063.1:0-2524 GCF_042678285.1 Streptomyces caeni | reverse complement strand
ACGTTTCCGTATCCGGGTAAGCCGGGTGACCTAGTACTCCAGCTGTAGATCGTGATCTTGGTGCTTGAGCGGAGGCGATCTCGGCTTGGCTGATCGTGTTCGGTGGCTGGCGGCAGGTAGACCCGGGCCTGTTGAGCAGACAGCATGCCCCCGTGAGCATCATCATCAAGTTTTTCGTGGCATCGGACCACGACGCTGCCACTGCCGTCGTGGAAGGCGGTCCCGACGGGGTCTTCGAGTCGCTGACGTGCGGCAACTTCGATGGCGAAGAGGCACTGATCGAGTGGGAGAGCATCTTCACCGGTCGAAGCTTTGAAGAGCTCGTCGCCGCTGATGAGCCTGAAGTTGTTGCTGACCCGGGCGACGGCGAGGGCCCGCTGGTCCTCGCGGCTTCCCGGGATCTCCAGGACGCGCTTACCGGCGTCGATGAGCACCGGCTTGTCGAGGTCAGTCGGCTGTGGGCGCAGGAGCGAGCGGCGGACGGCGAGGTGTTCGACCAAGAGACGGTAACCGGGATCCTGCGCGGTCTGGCTGCCCTGGCGCGGGCCGTCGGCGGCCGGGAAGGCCGTCTGTACTGCTGGGTGGGATAGAGGTGGGGACGGCCACCGTTGATCATCGTGAGTTGTGTGGACAAACGAAGATCAGCCGGTGGCCGTGGGCCACAGCGTAGACCCTGCTCGGTGGCAGTCGGTATTCGATGGCCTCATGGCGCGCGTGGCGGGCCGGTTCGCCCGCGTGGAGCCGCGTCGCCGGGCGCGGGCGTTCGTGCTGGGCTTGCTCGCGGACCTGCCGAGGAAGAACTGCTGGACGATCGCCCAGCACGCCGGTGACGCGAGTCCGGTCGGCATGCAGCACCTGCTCGGCCGCGCGTCCTGGAACGCCGACCAAGTCCGCGACGACATACGGGACTTCGTGGTCGAGCACCTTCGCGATGAGGAGTCTGTCCTGGTCGTCGACGAGACAGGGGATCTGAAGAAGGGCACCGCGACCGTCGGCGTGCAGCGCCAGTACACCGGCACCGCCGGCCGCATCGAGAACTCCCAGGTCGCCGTCTATCTCGTGTACGCCGCCGCCCGCGGACACGCCGCCATCGACCGAGCCCTGTACGTGCCGCGCTCATGGACGGAGGATCCGGACCGCTGCCGGAGCGCGGGTATCCCCAGCGGTCTGGTCTTCGCCACCAAGCCCCAACTCGCGGCCCGCATGGTCGGGCGGGCCCTGGACGCGGGAACACCGGCCCGCTGGGTCGCGGGAGACGAGGTCTACGGCGACAACCCGCACCTGCGGACCGCCCTGGAACACCGCCGGACCGGCTACGTCCTGGCTGTCTCCAGCACCCACCCCGTCATCACGCACGCCGGGAAGTTCCAGGCGAAGACCCTGGCCGCGCGGATCCCGAATCGGGCCTGGCAGCGATTGTCGGCCGGGTCGGGGGCGAAGGGCGAGCGGTACTACGACTGGGCACAGGTCGAGGTTCACGGTCCGGCCGGTCAGCCCGGACAATGGTGCCTGATGGTTCGCCGCAACCGACGCACCGGCGAACTCGCCTTCTACCGCTGCTTTTCACCCCGCCCGGTGCCGCTGTCCGAGCTGGTGCGGGTCGCCGGGCGGCGCTGGACGGTCGAGGAGACGTTCCAGGCCAGCAAGGGCCTGACCGGCCTGGACGAGCACCAGGTCCGCCGCTGGACCTCGTGGCACCGCTGGGTCACCCTCGCGATGCTCGCTCACGCCTTCCTTGCCGTCACTGCCGCCGCCGAACGCCGCGACCGACCCGCCCCGAACGACTTGATCCCCTTGACCGGCAACGAGATCCAGCACCTGTTCGCGGCCCTGATCAGCCCGGTCCACGACCTCGCACACCGCCTGCGCTGGTCACACTGGCGACGCCAGCACCAAGCCCGCGCACGCCTGTGCCATTACCGAAGGCAAGCCGCCGACCTGCCGTGAAGATCAAGATCTACGCCTGGAGTGCTACTGGCTCGTCAGACCATCGCGCCATCGTCGAGCGGCTTCAGGCCGGTCCTCACGCGCGTGAGGAGCCGTCTCGATGAGATGCAGGAGGACCCAGGCCACGCCGAAGCATTCGTCGTCGCCGAAGCAGTCCGCCAAGGCATGGGCCTCCTCATCGGTCACGGGTCGCTCAATGAGATCCAGAAGAGCTCCCGCGTGTTCGACGGCCTCCTCAAGAGCCTCGTCAGGCTCGCCGTCCTCGGACGGGAGTTTGCCCAGGGCGGTGAAGTCGGCAACCTCCGGACGGATCACGACACATCCTTCCTGCCATTGGGGTGAAGCCACCGTGGCGGCCTCACCGCAGGCTATCGGGACGGGAGACCTTCTCATCCGTGATCACGATCTACGGCTGGAGTACTAGGAACATTCCTCCAAGTTCCTCCCTATTGAGTAGGGGATACGACGAAGCGCCTCACGGCGCACCAGGTACGTGATGTCGCCGACGAGTTTCGTGCCGGGCTTGTCGGCGGTGAAGTCGCGGCCGATCAGGTCCGGGGCCGGGGCGGCCTTGGTG
>NZ_JBHUDX010000062.1:66399-75071 GCF_042678285.1 Streptomyces caeni | reverse complement strand
AGCCCCACCCGAAAGCCCGAAACGGACATCACGTCACGTACTGCCCTCTCAGGGAAGGCCGATGCTGCGGCGGGTCATCGGATTGGGTGGCGATCACGTGACGGGCGAGGGGAACCGGGTCACGGTGAACGGCAGGCCGGTCAACGAGCCGTATGTGAGGGACGGCGAAGAGAACCTGACGGTCAGCCCGTATGACGTGAAGGTGCCGGACGGGCGGCTGTTCTTGCTGGGCGACCACCGGGCGAACGCCAACGACTCACGCTTCCACCTCAGCGAGCAGTCAGGCAGCGTCGCGGCCTCTGGAGTGCAGGGGCGAGTGCTGGAGGACTCCGCCGTGCCGATGGTGTTGGTGACGCTTGGGGGCCTCGGGATCGCGCTGACCCTCGCCGGTATCGGAGGCTACGTGGTCGGACGGCGTGCCGGGAGGTCGCTCCCGTCCGGTGCCCCATGGCCTGTGGGCTGAGCCCCGGCAGATCCCCCGGCGTCCACATGGGAGGCCGGCAAGAGCCTTTGAGGCTTGGGGACGCCGACTTCCGGCGTGAAGCGGCCGAACGCCTTGTGGTCCCCGGTGTCACCCCAGTGACCGGGGGCCGCCGCCAGTCACTTCGGGACGAAGGGGTCGCTGGGTTCAAAACCCGCCACCGCAACGCGGTTCTCAGCTGGAACTGGCGACGACCTGCCCGATGACGGAGAAGCGCCGCTCGCACTCCGGGCAGGTCGCCTCACCGAAGGCATACGTCAGGGCGCACGCGACTTCCTCGTGGCCGTCGGCCAGGGCAAGGTCGTAGAGGCGGCGGCCGAGACCTTCCAGGGCGCGGGGGTCGGCCGGATGGAGAGGGAAGGTTTCGACGTCGTCGGAGAGGGCGTAATCCTCGGCCACGCTGAAGAACCCCCGCTCCCCGATGATCACCCACAGCGACGCGCATCCGTCGGGATCGGGACACTCGAGTTCGTATTCCTCGCCGACGACGCCCCCGAACAAGTCCTGTGCCCAGTCGATGCCGCCCTCCAGGTTCAGGACCGCCTCAAGCAGGTGGCAGTACTCGTTGCGGTCTGCGGTGACCTGCCGCCACCGGTTCGCGGCGGACAGCAGGCGTGCGACGTCCGTCGCGTGCCGGTCGCGCAGGTTCCGGGTCTCGTACCGCTGGTCCGCTTGGACGAGAAGGGAGCCGGCCAGGAGGAGGGCCGAAACTGCCGTGTCGGCATGGTCGTCCTCCGCCATGTCGGTCAGCGCGTGCAGCACCAGCGGACGGGTGACGTCCAGGGAACCGTTGTGGTACAGCTCCGTCCAGAGGTCGCTCCATGCCTGACTGTCCCGCCCCTCGGCGGCACGTTCCAGCAGGGCCCTCAGTCGGTCGGAATCGGCGTCGTCCGCGCGGGGAACAGCAGAACTCGTCGTCATCTGCGGCATCCAAGCAGACATCAGCGGGGCCTGGCGGCCGTCACCGACCACGAGGGCGAGCGGACAGCCGCCCGGTCGTGATCAGGATGTGGTCTTCGGCTGCGGCTCGCCGCCTTGGGCGCGCAGTTGCTCATTGATGCGCCGGGCTTCTTCGAGCTGGTCTTCGAGGATGACGATGCGGCAGGCGGCCTCGATGGGGGTGCCCCGGTCGACGAGTTCGCGGGCGCGGGCGGCTATGCGCAGCTGGTAGCGGGAGTAGCGGCGGTGGCCGCCTTCGGAGCGCAGGGGGGTGATCAGGCGGTGTTCGCCGAGAGTGCGGAGGAAGGCGGGTGTGGTACCGAGCATCTCGGCGGCCCGGCCCATGGTGTAGGCGGGGTAGTCGTCGTCATCGAGAGGGGTGATGGGGCGGGTACTGCGAGGGGGCATAGGCCTCTTCTTCCAGGGACGCGTCGGGGGGCCCGGATGCCGTACCGGCACCCGGGCCCCGAGCTTTCAACACCATCTACCGGCGAACTGCGCCGGCCTTCTTTGTCCGCAGGTTCCGCCTGGGAGGGCGGGGCTGCGGGGATCGCGGTTGCGTGACCGGGGACCACCTTCCAATCCGGGGCCTGCGGTACCCGGGCGGGCTTCTTCCTCGCCCGGGCGATCCTGATGGCGTTCTGCTCCTTACCTTCGGTTACTCGGTTGTACTGCTGGATACCGCGGGTACTGCTCGCGGCCCCATGGGGCCGTTTCCTGCTTGACCTGCTTGCACGGCAGTTTCGTATCTGCCGTGCCCTCTTCGACTTCCTGGGTACGACAAGAACGTTAACCCCATGACGAGCCAATGTCTACTGTTGCCATGACAGGTTTTCTTCGAGGGTGATCCACGGCATTCTGTTGCACATGCATGCGGAAGAATGCCTGCCCCGGGTAGAGTCCCGGCTCGGTGGGCGCCAGGCTGAGGCGCCACCGCCGCCCGTGACCGCCGGCACCGCCCGGTGGCACCTCCGCCGTCCTCGGCGTGGGCGCCCCTCACGGTCAGCGCCGTGGCGGCGCCCGGGGCCGCCGCCGTGCTTGTGCTGGTCAGGGGCGTCGAGCTGCAGGCCGGACGGTTGCGGCGCATGGTGGTGCCATGGACGAGCAGCCTCCTGTGGTCGTGTTCCCGCCGTCGCCCGACGGCGGGCGGCAGGTGACGATCCACGGCAAGCGCGTGGGCATCGCCCACAGCCTCTTCGATGTCTTCGAGCTGCTCCACGACGCCGGCCTGCCCTCTGAGGACCGCGCCGTCGACGACCCAGAGCTGATCGAGTGGCGCGGCGGCGGGCCGTACGACTGGAGCGACACCGCGTAGACGCCGCACAGCGGTCACCACGGCCGGGCCGCCGGGCTGTGCCGGTCGGCCTCCCTCCATGGAGTCGGATTCCGGAGGTGTCCGGTTCCCGGGTCCTCTCCCGGGACCGAAGCACCGGAAGCGGGCGGCGGAGCACGACAGCACGCGGGCCGGCCACCACGCCCCAGCGGCCCGGCCCGGCCGCGCGTCCCCTCGCACCGCCTCGGGTATCTCCCGGACAGTCCCCACGGCGACCGGTCCGGACACCGGCGCGCCGCATCCACTGGAGGTGGAGAAGCATGGCCGACACCGGCGGGCTGGAGCCCGTGGCAACCTTCTGCGGCAACTGCAACTGCGGCTGTCCCCAACTGTTCGTCGACCCGAACGCCCCGGCCGACCGCCGGATCGTCCTGACCGACGACTTCGGTCAGCGTGTCCAGATGAGCGCCGACCAGTTCTCCTCGCTCGTCGACGACGCCAAGAACGGCAGGCTGGACGGCGTCGCCCTGCCCTGACGGGCGGCGGACGGACCGGGGGCCGTACACCGGCGGCAACGTGTCCGTGCCTCGCCGTCACCGTCCCAGCGTCAGCGGGATCGTGTCGACGATCACCGGCCGTCCGTCCTCGGGAGAGTCGTACGAGGCGATCAGCCAGCCGGTGCCGGTGTTCGCGGTCCGGTACGGGACCGTCACGTCGAAGGTGCCGCGGGTGCCGGTGCCGGAGGTCGCCGTCACATACGGGTAGGCGACCGTCGTCCCGGCGGCGTCCTTGATCCTCAGGCGGAACGTCGCCTCGAACGTGTTGGCGCTGCCCCACACCCGGACCGGGCTGTGGATCGTGTCACCGATCAGCGGCGACTCCACGAGAACGGCGGGGGTCAGATCCTCGAAGTCGGCCCGGCCGACCGGCTGGTGCACATCGACCCCCTCCCCGCCCAGCGCGGTGACGGGTTTGCCGTCGAGTTCGAACGCCACCTTCTGGATGGACGGGAACTGGGTGGCGGTGAAGACGACTTGGGCGATCCGTGCCCGCATGGAGAGGCTGCCGCCGCCGTCGTCGTAGCGTCCGGAGAGATCGACCGTGGCGACCTTGCCGCGCACGGCGACGGAGTTCAGCGTGGTGCCGCGGGGGATCGCCGTGGTGCGCTCGTACCGCTTCTCGTAGGTGGTGGGCCCGGCCAGCAGTGCGCGGAGGGCTCCCGCGGCCGTGCCCGGGGAGGCCGCGCTGCGCGGCGCGGGTGACACATGCTCCCCGTGCAGGAAGTAGGCCGAGACCCGTACCTGGCGGGGCGCCCTCCCGGCGGGCGTGGTGGTCGGGGTGGCCCCGGTGGACGGGGTGCCCTCCTGCGAGCCGCCGCCGTCGCCCGGCGCCTGCGATGTGCCGCCGCTCGTGCCGTCGGTGGTGGCGGGCGAGGTGTCCGGCCGGGTGCCGGCCGTGCCCCCGTTCCCGCCCCCGCAGCCGGCCGCCAGCGAGGCGACGAGCAGGGCGATGGCGGCAAGGGCGGCTGGACGGCGCGGGTGCGTGCCGGTCCGTCCGGCGAACGTGCTGGCGTTCATGGCGGCCTCCTCCGACACCACCAGCCAACGCCCGTGCCGGCCGGCTTCCCAGGGGTCGTCCGGCCCGGAGCGGAGGTCCGTACGGCACCGGTGTGACGGCGCCCCGACGGGCCCGGGTCGCGGCCCCTCTTCCGCCGTGCCCGGCGGCGCGGTGCCACGACGCGCGAGTGCGGGCGAAGAACGGTAGAAGTGGGGGAGAGGGCCGACGCGGCGGGCCCGGCCTCCGGGCTCGTGGGCCCGGTAGGCGTCGTCCCGCGGCCCGGGCTTCCGCGGGGGCAGAATGGGCGATGATCGACATGCACGGTGCCAGCACACCCGGCAACGGCTCCGGCATGCCCCCGGACCCGGCGGACCCGGCGACGGCGGTCGTCGACGCCCGGGGGATCGTGACCGCGTGGAGCGCGGGCGCCGAGCGGCTGCTCGGCTACCCGTACCAGGAGGTCGTCGGGCACCCCGTGATCGATCTGCTCGGTTCGGACACGGACGTCGCGAAGGGGTATCCCGCGGCTCTCGACGGGCGCGGCGGGACGACCCCGCTGCGGCACCGGGACGGCCGGCGCGTGGAGGTGCGGCTGCGGGCGTATCCGTCGTTCGACGGCGAGGGCAGGGCGCAGCGTCTCATCGTGGTCACGGCGCCGAAGCAGCCGCCGGACCCGGCGGCGGCGGAGGAGGCGTTCACACAGTGCCACCTGCCCCTGATGGTGTACGACCGCGAACTGCGGGTCCTGCGGGCGAGCGCCGGTGCCACCCGCGAGCTCGGCCTCACCGAGGAGCAGATGCGTGGCCGGCGTGTCACCGACGTCCTGCCGCCCCACATGTGCCGGAGGGTCGAGGAGGGCATGCGCCGGGTGTTCGAGTCGGGGCAGCCCGAGGAGTTCCAGCTGCGGGGCAGGGCCCGGCCGGCGGCGCCGCCGAGGATCTGGGCCGTCACCGTGGCCCCGGTCACGACATCGGCCGGGCGGGTGCCCCACGTACAGGTCTCGGCACTCGACGTCACCGCCGAGTACTGGGCCCGGGAGCGGCTGGCCCTGCTGAACGACGTCGGTACGCAGGTGGGCAGCACCCTGGACGTGATGCGCACGGCCCAGGAGATGGCCGATGTGATGGTGGCCCGGCTCGCCGACTTCGTCACCATCGACCTGCTGGACTCCCTGTTCCGCGGGGTCGAGCCGGTGCCGTCCGCCTCGGGCACCGTCGCCCTGCGCCGCGCCGCGCAGCAGTCCGTCCTGCCCGGTGCGCCCGAGGCGGTGATCCAGCCGGGGGACGTGGACTACTACCCGGAGTCGGCGCCCCCCGTCCGCGCCCTGGCCACCGGCCGGGCCTCGCTGCACCGCACGCTGGACGAGGCCATCAGGAGCTGGCAGGTCGCCGACCCCGAGCGGGCCGGGGTGGTCTGGCGGTTCGGAATCCACTCGATCATGGTCATTCCGCTGCGTGCCCGCGGCATCGCTCTCGGTGTGTCGGTCATCGTCCGCCATCAGCGTCCCGAGCCCTTCGAGGAGGACGATCTGCTGCTCGCCCAGGAGATCGGCGCACGCGCCGCCGTGGCCGTGGACAACGCCCGTCGGTACACGCTCGAACGCAACACGGCCCTGGCGCTGCAGCGCAGCCTGCTCCCCCGTCGGCTGGCCGCGCAGGACGCGGTCGAGGTCGCGTACCGCTATCTGCCCGCCCGTACCCGGGCCGGCCTCGGGGGCGACTGGTTCGATGTGATCCCGCTGTCCGGCGCCCGGGTCGCGCTGGTCGTCGGGGACGTGGTGGGCCACGGTCTGCGCGCCTCCGCCACCATGGGACGTCTGCGGACCGCGGTGCGCACCCTGGCGGACGTCGACCTTCCCACGGACGAGCTCCTCGTCCACCTCGACGACCTGGTCACCCATCTGGCGGCGGAGGAGGAGCCCATCGCGGAGCCCGAGGCCGACATCGAGGTCTCCACCGACCTCATCGCCACCTGCCTGTACGTCGTCTACGACCCGATCTCGCGCCGCTGCACCGCCGCCAGCGCGGGCCATCCGCCGCCCGCCGTCGTCACGCCGGACGGCACGGCGGACTTCGTCGAGGTCTCCCCCGGCCCTCCGCTGGGCGTGGGCGGTCTGCCCTTCGAGGCGGTCGAGTGGGAACTGCCCCGGGGCAGTCTGCTCGCTCTCTACACGGACGGTCTCATCGAGGGGACCAAGCACGACCTCGGCAAGGGGCTCACGCTGCTGCGCCGCTCCCTGGAAGAGCCCGCCGCCTCGCTGGAGGACGTCTGCGACAACCTGATCCGCAGTCTGCTCCCGGCGCAGCCCCAGGACGATGTCGCCCTGCTCGTCGCCCGTACCCGGGCCCTGGACACCAGCCAGGTCGCCACCTGGGACCTGCCGTCCGACCCGGCCGCGGTGGCCCGCGCCCGGGCGGAGGCCCTGCACCGGCTGTCGGGGTGGGGACTGCAGGAGGTGGCCTTCACCGCCGAACTGGTGGTCAGCGAACTGGTCACCAACGCCATCCGGTACGGCCAGCCCCCCATCCGGCTGCGGCTGATCCACGATTCCGCGCTCATCTGCGAGGTCTCCGACAGCAGCAGCAGCGCCCCGCATCTGCGGCGGGCCCGCACCTTCGACGAGGGCGGCCGCGGGCTGCTGCTCGTCGCCCAGTTCGCCGAGCGTTGGGGTACGCGCCACCACGCGGCCGGGAAGACGATCTGGGCAGAGATCGAGATCCCCTGCACACGGACGTGACCGCGACCGGGAGGGTCGTGACCGCAGCCGGGACCATGGTGACCGCGACCCGGCCGGCATGACGACCCGGGCGCCTCCGGGTGTCTGCGGGTGTCTGCGGGTGTCTGCCGGTGTCCCCGGGCGCCTCCGGGTGTTTACGGTGTCCCCGGGTTTCCACAGGTGTCCCCGGGCGCCTCAAGGTATTTACGGGTGCCCCCCCAGTTTTCCACAGGTATCTCCGAGCGCCTCCGGGTGTTTACGGGTGTCTCCGGTTCTCCGCAGGTGTCTCCGGGTGCCTCCGGACATCTACGAGTGCTACCGGTGTCCGCAGGTGTCTCCTGGCGCCGGTGGGTCCTCCTCTTCTTGACGAACTCCTGACGCCCCGGCCGCATCCGCTGATCCTTTCCGCGGCGTCCACTTGGTTGTCACTCATCGACACCCTGAGAGGGAAGTGAAGTGCCATGGAAGGCACCGTCGTCGCGGTTGTGCTGGTGGCCGTTCTGGCCCTGCTCGTGCTGCGCAGCGGAATGCGGGTGGTGAACCAGGTCGAACGCGGGGTCGTCTTCCGCTGGGGGAAGGCGCTGCCGCACCACCGGCAGCCGGGCATCACGTTCCTGATCCCGTTCGCCGACCGGATGCGGAAGGTGAACGTGCAGGTGGTGACCCTGCCGATCCCGACCCAGGAGGGCATCACCAGGGACAACGTCTCGGTCAAGGTCGACGCCGTCGTCTACTTCCGGGTCACCGACCCCGTACGGGCCTCGATCGAGGTCCAGGACTACATGTTCGCCGTCGGGCAGGTCGCCCAGTCCTCGCTGCGGTCCATCATCGGCAAGAGCGACCTCGACGACCTGCTGTCCGACCGTGAGCGGCTGCACGAGGGGCTCGCCCTGATGATCGACAGCCCGGCAGCCGGCTGGGGCGTGCACATCGACCGGGTCGAGATCAAGGACGTGCAGCTGCCGGAGTCCCTGAAGCGGTCCATGTCCCGGCAGGCCGAGGCGGAGCGCGAGCGGCGGGCGCGCGTCATCACGGCGGACGGCGAGTTCCAGGCCGCCCAGCAGCTCGCCAACGCCTCCCGCATCATGTCGGACACCCCGGAGGCCATGCAGCTGCGGCTCCTGCAGACGGTCGTGGAGGTGGCGGCCGAGAAGAACTCGACGCTCGTGATGCCGTTCCCGGTGGAACTGCTGCGGTACTTCGACCGCGCGGCCCGCAAGCTCGGCCACGAGGGGGGTGACGGGAAGGCGGCCCCGGCGGCGGGCACGGGCGCCTCGGTCGAGGGCCTGGGCGCCCTGACGAAGGACGCGGGGGCACCCGCCCCGGCCGCCCCGGCCGAGGGCACGGGCACTCCCTACGGTGACCGGGCGGCGGCCGTACCCGGTGTCGCGCACGACCCCCGCCTCGGGGAGGTGCCGGCCCCCGCGCCCCGGCCCCGCACCGATCAGGCGTGAGCCCGACGGCGCCCGCCGGGCGAGTGGGCCACCGGGCCGACGCGCGGCGGGTGCCGTCCGCGGTCATGTACGGCGGCCTCGGACGGTCTACTCGGTTCGCCCCGGCGGCGGTTCACCCCGCGACACCGCCTCGGTCCCGGCCGGTGCCCGCGCCCCCGGGCGGTGAACTCCGCTCACATCGAGGACGGTTCACCGGGACATCCCGTTCCCCCGTGGCCCCAGGGCCGCCGCCGGGCCCGCGGGGCCGGCGGG
>NZ_JBHUDX010000062.1:55552-66386 GCF_042678285.1 Streptomyces caeni | reverse complement strand
CAGCGACAGCGTCACCGCCAGCGACCCCGCCGCCATCACCGTCATCGCCGTTGCCGGCGAGGTGAGTTGGGCCACGGCCCCGGCCAGTGCCGCGCTCACGCCCTGCAGGGTGAGCATGCCCGCCGAGTGCAGTCCGAGGGCGTGGCCGCTCAGTTCCCGAGGCGTCAGGGACATCAGACGTTCCTGCTGGATGAGGCTCGCACTGAACCCGACGGAGGCCAGTGCCGCGCAGGCGGCCGCCACGGGCACGGTGGGGTGCAGGACGAACGCCAGGTAGGGGGCCGCCAGGAGCAGCAGGAACGGGATGCCGAGGCGGCGGCGCAGGGCAGGCGGAAGCAGACGGCCGGTCGTGATGTCCCCGACGAACATGCCGAACGCGGCGCACGCGAACAGCGCGCCGGCGCGGTCGGGCGCGTAGGAGACGTACAGCGACTCGCAGCCGACCACCAGGCCGTTCGGGATCCACAGCAGGAGGTATGTGGTCCGGCGCGGCGGTGACGACCACAGCAGCGCGTTGGTGCGCCACGTCCGCGCGACGGACGGACGGCCAAGGGCCCGGGGTGGACGGCGGCTCAGTCCGCATCGGGTGCCGACGGCCCCCACCAGGTACAGCGCCGCCGCCGTCAGCAGGGTCGCGCGCGGGGACAGGACCGCGATCAGGACGCCGCCGGTCGCGTACCCGGTGATCTGCATGAGGCCGCTCATCATGTTGAAGACCGAACGGCCCAGCAGATAGCCGTCCTCGGGCAGGATCTCGTTCAGCAGGCCCCAGCGGACCCCGCCGCCGAGCGACTGGACCAGGCCGAGGAGCGGCAGCAGCGCGAAGACCGCCCCGACCGGCAGGCCGGGCGCGGCCATCGCCGCGGTACCGGCCGCGAACGCGCACGCGATGCCCGCCATCGTTGCGCGCGGCGGCAGCCGGTCCGACGCCGACAGCAGCGTGGTCGCGCCCACGACCTGTGCCAGCTGCGGGCCGAACATGCTCACCGCCGAGAGCAGGGGCGAGCCGGTGTCCCGGTACACCAGCGTGCCGAGGGCCGGGCCGCCGAGCGTCGAGGCGGCCGTCTGGAGCGCGGTGGACAGGAAGAGCGGGGTGAACTCGCGGGTGCGGAAGAGGTCGGAGTAGCTGCGCATGCGCGGAGTCTGAACGGGCGCCGAGGGCGGCCGTTAGTGTTTCGCGTACACGCGAAACAACAGGCGGGGGCTGCGCCGTGGGGCTGTGGTACGTCAACGCCGACACCCTCGCCGGGAGCCGTTTCGTCCTGTCGCCGCTCGCCGAGGTCTTCGCGAGCCTGATGCTGCTGCACGCCGGCGCCGCCTCGCATCCCGGGGAGCGTGCATGGCTCGGCGCCCACCTGCCCGGCTACCGCCGGCGACTGGCCGCCGACCCGGTCACCGCGCTGCTCGTGCGCAGCGGGCTCGGCCGGGAGTGGATCGCCGACTTCCTCACCCCCGCCCCGGGGGACGAGGAGAGCTTCGAGGAGGGCGTGGAGCGGGTCCGCGCGGCCTGCCCCGCCGGGGCCCGCGCCCACCTCACCGTGTCGCTGCGCGGCCCGCTGCCCGCGCGGCTCGACCGCGACGACCTGCCCGCACGCGCGGCGGACCTGTTGACCTACGTGTGGACGGAGGCCGTGTCGCCGTGCTGGGACCGGCGGCGGCGCGTTCTGGAGGCCGATGTGGTCGCCCGGACGGCGCAGCTCGGCCGGGGCGGCTGGGCGGCCGCGCTGGACACCCTGCGGCCGGGCCGGACGCGCTGGCTCGGCGGGAACCGGCTCCAGGTCAACCTGCACGAGTACCCGCCGCGGGAGATCTCCGGGGCCGAACTGGTCTTCGTTCCCGTCACCCCGCAGACCGGGTGGGTGTCCTGGGAGGAACCCGACCGGTACGCGGTCGTCTATCCGTGCGCGGGCGCGCTGGCCCACGGTCCGGAGACGGCGGTGCCGACGAGTCTCGGCGTGCTGCTCGGGCCGGCGCGGGCGCGGGTTCTCGTCCTGCTCGACTCTCCTATGAGCACGAGCCACTTGGTCGCCGTGACGGGGCAGGGGCTCGGCTCGGTGGGGCGACATCTGAAAGTGCTGCTGGAGGCACGGCTGGTGGAACGCCGGCGGGCGGGGCGGTCGGTGCTGTACTCCCGTACGGCGGCCGGTGAGGTACTGGTGACGGCACAGCCCGGCTGACGGGCCGTCATGGTCCGTCATGCGCCGGGGGCGCCGCGGCTGTCGCGGCGGGTTAGCATCCGCTCCATGACGACTACGGACAACAGCGCGGGCTCGGTCCTCGATGTGGAGATCGGCGCCTTGCAGGGCGGTTCCGCGAACCTTTCCCAGTACGCGGGCCGGGCCGTCCTCGTGGTGAACGTGGCCTCCAAGTGCGGGCTGACGCCGCAGTACGCGGATCTGGAGCGGCTGCAGGAGCGGTTCGGGCCGCGGGGGTTCACCGTGCTCGGGGTGCCCTGCAACCAGTTCCTCGGGCAGGAGCCCGGCAGCGCCGAGGAGATCGCGGAGTTCTGCTCGGCGACGTACGGGGTGACCTTCCCGATGACCGAGAAGACCGAGGTGAACGGGGAGGACCGGCACGCCCTGTACGAGCGCCTCGTCGGCTTCCCGGACGGCGACGGGTACAGCGGGGACATCCGCTGGAACTTCGAGAAGTTCCTGATCGGGAGGGACGGCCGGATCGTCGCCCGCTTCTCGCCGCAGACGGAGCCGGAGACGGCACAGGTCCTGGAGGCAGTGGAGAAGGCCCTCGGCTGAGGTTCCCCGGTACCCCGGCCCCCGGTCCCAATTCCCCCGGTCCCCCGGCCCCGGTTCCCCCGGTCCCCGGGACCCGAGGCCCGAGGCCCTGAGGACCGCCGCGGGCGCGCTCCCGGCGCGGCGGTCCGGCGCACCTGATTGACCTTGCCCCTGGGGCAGACGGCAGCGTTCCCGTCGCCGGGCGGAAGGCGCCCGGCGACGGAGGATGGCAGGGTGAACGACGATCTGCTCACCATCGGCGCGTTCGCCGCCCGGTCGCGGCTGTCGCCGAAGGCGCTGCGGCTGTACGACCGGCTGGGGCTGCTGGCGCCCGCGCACGTCGACGAGGCGAGCGGATACCGCTATTACCGCGCCGACCAGGTCGGACGGGCCCGGACGGTGGCCCTGTTGCGCCGGCTCGACATGCCGCTCTCGCGGATCGCCGAGGTGGTGGAGGCGGGCGAGTCGGACGGCGTACGGGCGTCCGCGCTCCTCGCCGGCTACTGGGCCGGGGTCGAGGAGCGGATCGCCGCACAACGGACCCTCGCCGACTACCTCCGTGGACGGCTGTCGGGGAGGAGTTCCGAGATGTACGGGAAGTTCGTGGTCGAGACGGTGGACGTGCCGGAGCAGGTGCTGATGACCGAGACACGGCACACGCTGGCGGACGAGCTGCCGGCCTGGATCACCGCGTCGCTGGGCCGGCTGGAGGAGGCGGCGAAGGGGTGCGGCGGGGTGACCGGGGCGCCGTTCGTCGTCTACCACGCGGAGGTGTCGCAGGAGAGCGACGGTCCGGCGGAGGCATGCGTTCCGGTGGCCGACGCGGCGGCGGCACAGGCGTGGGCGCGGGGCCGGGGGCGCGCGGGCGAGAGCCGGGTGCGGGTGGAGCCGGCGCGGCGGCTCGCGTACACGCGGATCGCGAAGGCGCAGGTGGCGCATCCGCAGATCCTGGCCGCCTTCGAGGCAGTGGAGGCGTGGGTCGCGGAACAGGGGCTGGAGCAGGCCGGGCCGTGCCGCGAGGTGTACTTCGCGGACTGGGACGCGGCGGGCCCCCAGGACCCGGTGTGCGACGTGGCCTTTCCGGTGAAGTGACGTGAGAAAGCGGCGAGGGGGCGTCCCCCTCGCCGCCGCCTCACCGCAGTTCCTCCGGGCAGGGCGTGCCCCGCGGCAGCTGGTACGGCGCTCCCAGGCGGTAGACGCCCGCCCGCGGCGCCAGCAGTTCCGTCCACTTGTCGCCCGAGGTGTCCTCGGGGGTCTCCATGAGGCAGCCGTTGACGTTGTCGAAGGTCTTCGGGCCCTTGGCGCGGTGCTTCGACTCCGTCGTCTCCTGCGGCGGCTTGACCCCCTTGCCCTGCGCGTCGACCAGGCCCAGCCACGGCGAGTACGGGACGCGGATGAGGACGCGGCCCGCCTTCTTCACCTCGATCGTCAGCTCGCCCTGCTCCGCCCGGTCGACGATCGCCGGGGGATCCGCCAGCGGCGTGGGGTCGGTCACCGCGAACAGCTGCCAGTTCGCGTCGCCCCAGATCTGCCGGAGATACGGCATGCCGCGCTGGACGAGTTCGCGTTCACGCTCGCCGCCGTTCCCGTCCGGCTCGTCCTTGGGCAGCACCACGTAGTGCACCGCCCAGCGCTGCAGCCACATGTGGTAGTTCGCGGAGTTGAGCGTGTCGTCGTAGAAGAGCGGGTTGCGCTCCATGTCGGCCTGACGGTTCCAGCCGCGCGCCAGGTTGACGTACGGGGACAGCGCCGACGCCTCACGGTGCGACCGGGCCGGGACCACCTCCACCCGGCCCCTCTCCGCGCCCACCACCTGGAGCTGGTTCACCAGCGGCGCCAGTTCGCGCGCCCAGGACGCCGCCGGCGTCGTGTGGACGATGTCGTCGACCGTCTTGAAGCCGATCCAGCCGGTGAAGCCCGCGATCGCGATCACGGTCGCGTACCACCGCCGGCTGCGCGGCACCGCGAACGGCAGGGCGGCCACCAGCACCACCCCCGCGAACAGCATCGGCAGCCGGGAGATGTTCGTGCCGATCTGCGAGCTGATCAGCCAGACCAGGAGCACGGACAGCCCGTACACCGCCGCCGTGGTCCGCACCGTCTTCCACGCCTTCGGGACCAGCACGAAGACCAGCACCGCGTACAGGAAGGGCAGGATCACCGACGCCCACGTCATCGGCTGCGTACCGGAGAACGGGAACAGCCAGGCCGACAGCGCGACCACCAGGGACGGCGCGAGGCCCAGCGCCCAGGCGCCCGGCCGGCGCTTCTGCAGGAACAGCGCCACCGCGACCAGGCCGACGAACAGGCCCGCCACCGGGGACGCGGCCGTCGCCACCCCGGCCAGCGACGCGGCGCACAGCGCCTTCGCCCAGCGCTTGTAGCGCCAGCGGTACGGCCAGCAGAACACGACCGCCGTCGCACCCAGCGCGAACATCGTGCCCAGTCCGAACGTCACCCGCCCCGAGATCGCGTTGCACAGCAGCGCGAACACCCCGGCCAGGGCCGGACCCCACGGCTCGCGCACCGAGCGGCTGCGGATGAGTGTCAGTGTCAGCAGGCCCGCCGCGACCGTCCCCGCGATCATCATCGTCGTACGGACGCCGAGGACCGACATCAGATACGGCGACACCACGCTGTACGACACCGGGTGCATGCCCCCGTACCAGGCGAGGTTGTACGCCGAGTCCGGGTGCCGTCCCACGAACTCCGCCCAGGCGTCCTGCGCCGCGAGGTCACCGCCACTGTTCGCGAACGTGAAGAACCAGATGAGGTGCAGCGCCCCGGCCAGGGCCGTGACGGACAGGACGGGATGGCGGCGGGCGAGTGCCGCGCCACGCGACGACCTCAGCCGGGTGAGCAGGGCACGCGAACGGGGTGCCACCGCGGTGTCGCCGGCCGGGGGCCCGGCACCTTCACCGGGGGGCGCGGCGGACGGCCGCGGCGTCGCGCCGACGGGCACGCGCGGCGGTATTCGCGGGCCCGAGCGACGGCCCGGATCGGCGTCGTCGGCGTGTGTCGGCTCCGCTGTGGCCACCTGAAGGCACTCCCCGTGTCCCGATCGTGTTCTCGCCCCGTGTCTTCCGTTCTCGCCCCGTGTCCGGCCCTCCGCAAGAGGTCCGTCAGCGGTTCACCGGGGTCCTTTCCGGGCGGCTCCCGGGCCGGGCTCCGCGGCTCACGGCCTGCCCCGGTCTCGCGACGCTAGCACGCACTCCGCCGGCGGGCCCCCGGGTGGGGGCTCCGCCGGCGGAGTGCGCCACGTGGCACCGGACTTCGCGGCTGGTGGTTCAGCCCAGTCGGGTGAACTTCGCTCCGTAGCCCGGCTCGGTGAGGTCCTTCTGCAGGGCGACCGGGACCCGGACCGCCGCGCCGCCGCCGTCACCGACGGTGAGCGTGCCGACCCTGGTGCCGGCCTTCGCGGTGTGCGGCACGTCGTCGGCGGCGAAGGAGAGCTTCACCCGGAGCCCGGCCCAGCCGACGACGGTGACGTCCTCGGCGACGACGACCGGAGTGCGGCCGCCGAGACCGTCGTCGACGTATCCGACGACGGCGCCCTTCTTGAGGATCTTCGCCGAGGTCATCGCGTCCCGCGCGGCGAGCATCGCGGTCTTGCTGGCCGCGTTGACGGTGTCGATGATCGGCGCCTTGTGCTGGCCGAGGATCGCACCGACGACGGTGACGCTCTCGCCGCCGACCTGCTTGGTGGCGGCGAAGAGGAGGTTGCCGCCGGCCGCCGTGGTGGTTCCGGTCTTGATGCCGATCGCGCCGTTGTACGGGACGAGGCGGTTGTAGTTCTGCCACTTCTGGCCGGAGGGGTCCTTCCAGCTGGGCAGCTTGGTGATCTCCATCAGGGCCGGGATCTTCACCAGCTCGTTGCCCAGCTTCACCTGGTCCTCGGCGGTGGAGACCGTGGTCTCCTTCAGGCCGGAGGGGTCGGTGTACGTGGTCCCCGTCATCCCGAGGCTCTTGGCGGTGTCGTTCATCTTCTTGACGAACGCCGCCTCGGAACCGGCGTCCCAACGCGCCAGCAGCCGCGCGATGTTGTTCGCCGACGGGATCATGATGGCCGACAGGGCCTGCTTCTCGGTGAGCGTGTCGTTTTCCTTGACGGTGTTGAGCGTGGACTCGCCGTCCTTGTCGTAGCCGCCCTCCTTCTCCGCGGTGGCGTCGACGGTGATCTTCGCGCCCTCCTGGCCGGTCTTGAAGGGGTGGTCCCGCAGAACGATGTACGCCGTCATGGCCTTGGCGACGGACCCGATGGCGACGGGGGCCTGCTTGCCGAAGTTCCCCATCGTGCCGACGCCGTTGACGTCTATCCAGCCCTGGCCCTCGTCCGGCCACGGCAGCGAGACCCCGCTGCCGTCGAAGGCGTAGTCGTCCTTGGCCGTCAGCGCGAGAGTCGGAGCCGGCAGCGGGCGTACCGCCTGCACGATCGCAAAGACGATCAGCAACAGCACGACGAGCGGTGTCCAGATCTTGATCCGCCGCACCAGAGTGCGGACCGGGGTCGCCGGGGGCGGCGGGGTGTTCGTCAGTTCGGCGAGCAGATCCAGCGGCGGCTTCGGCGGCAGCGGCTGCTGGGTGGTGCGCTCGGGACCGACCCTGGGCAGTGCGGTGGTCGCCTCGGCGGGGCCGGCCTGGGACTTCGGCTTCGGCTCGGCCGGCTCGTCCAGCGGCTTCAACGCGACGAACCTGCTGGTGCGCTCGGAGCCGGACTCGGCCGGGGGCTCGGCGTCCGGCTTCCGCGGGGACTTCGCGCCGGAGGCCGGGCCACCGGGCTTCGCCTCGGCCGGTGCGGATGCCTTGGCCCACGCGGGGGCGGGCCTGCCGTCCGTCGTGCCGGGCGTCTTGTCCGAGGGTTTGCCGGGCGTCTTGTCCGAGGGTTTGCCAGGCGTCTTGTCCGAGGGTTTGTCCGACGGTTTGGCGGCGCCCAGCTTGAGCATGGTCGTGGGCTGGTCGGCGGCGGGCGCACCGGGACGCCTGCCGCCGGGCGCGTCGGCAGCCTCGTCCTTGCCCGGGACTACGTCCGCTTTATCTTTTTCATCCGCCTTGCCCGTCTCGCGCGCCTTGTTCGGCGGTGCGGCGTCGCCGAGCTTGAGCATGGTCGTGGGCTGATCCACGGCGGGCGGGCGTACGGCTTTGAAGACAGCGGTGGGCTGGTCGACAGGGGGCTTGGGGGCACCCTCGGCCCCGGAGGCGTCCGCCTCCCTCCGGGGCTCGCCCTCGGGCTCCTCCGTGGGCTCACCCTCGGGCTCGTCCTCCGGCTCCTCTTCCGCCGCGGGCTCGTCCTCGGGAGCGGCCTCAAAAGCCGGGCGCTCGCCTTCACCCTCACCCTCGCCTTCGCCCTCGGCTTCGGCTTCGGCTTCGGAGTCGACCTCGCCCTCGGCCTCCCCGGAAGCCGCCTCCTGCTCGCCGTCCGGCTGCGACTCCCCCGAAGCGCCGTCCGCCGCAGACGCCTCGGAGCCGGAGCCCGAGCCGGCTTCCGCGCCCTCGGCTGCGACATCCTCGGCGGCGCCCTCGGCTGCGACATCCTCGGCGGCGTCCTCGGCGCGCTCGGCGTCATCCAGCGCGACGCCGCCCGCCCCGGCCGCACCCGCGGCCGAACGGGCGGCCCCCTGGGCCTCCCTCAGCGCGCGCGTGGAGAACACCGCCGTCGCCCTGTCGGCCCGCGTCTTCTCGCCGGCCAGCTCGAGACGGGGGTCACGGGCGGCCGTGGCCGGTTCCGGAACCGGAGCCCCGCTCCCCGACGCCGGTTCCACCGGCGACTCGTGCTGCTTCGACCTGTCGGGGGACTCGCCCGCCACCGATGCCTCCTCCTTGCGCCACGCACTCGCTCGCGCGCCTTGCCGAACCGTGAACCGCCGCCGGACACTGCTGTCCGAACCATGTACCAGTGTCCTGTGTGAGGGATTGACCCCTGCGCTAGACGAGAACGACATACCTACCGGTTCCACTACGTTCCGGTCACGCACCCTCGACAGACCAATGTGAGAGGGGTCACCCTGTCATTCATCCACGCGGGGAGGCATGGATGGGCAGGAGCCGCAGAACAATTCCGGAAGAGCTTCTGCTGCTGGCACTGGACCCGACAACGGGTACCACTGCGCAGCCGCAGTCGCTCGACCTCGGTCTGGCCGGAGCACAGCTAGTGGAGCTGGCGCTGGCCGGACGGATAGCCCCAGACGGGGATCGTATCGCCGTGGTGGTCCCACGGCCGACTGGAGATCCGACTCTGGACAGCGCGTTGGAGTTGCTGCGCAGGCGTGGCGCTCCCGTACGGGCCGTCCACTGGATCGGCGGGCCCCGTCTCGGGCTCCGCCAGACCTACCTTTCACATCTGGAGCGGTGCGGCATGGTCCAGGCCGTGCCCGGCCAGATGTGCGGGGTGCTGCCGACGACTCGCTACCAGGCGACGGACACGGCCATCAGCCGGGAGATCAGGGCCCGGCTGGACTCCGCGATCCGCACCGGCGTTCCGCCGGACCCGCGGACCGCGGCCCTCGCCGCACTGGCCCACGCGGTCGGTCTCGGCAAGCACCTGTACCCGGGCAACGAGGGACGATCGTCCCGCTCCCGGCTGCGGGACCTGATCAGGCACGACCCCATGGGCGGCCTCGTGGCGCACGCCGTGATGGACGTCCAGAACGGTGCCGCGGCACAGCCCCGCCGCGGTCCCGCCTCACCCGGCCGACCGGCCAGGTCCGCGGCGGAACCCGCCCGCGGAGTTCCGATGCAGCCGCGCCACGGCTCCATGGCACGCGTCGTGGCCCACTGATCCGCAGTCCCACCGTCTCCGGAGCACGGCCTCAGGAGCACGGTGGGGACACCGGCCGCACCGGTGGGTCCGGCGTGCGGCCGATGCGGAAACCGGCATGCGCAGCCGTCCCGAGACCGGTTCGGGAGCCGCCGGCCCGCGCGGGGCGATGAGACCGTACGTCCGGACGACGTCACGGCCTCACCGCCCCGCGCGGCCGCATGCGCCCCACCGGACGCACCCCGGCACAGGCACGCGGTCGCCTTCCGGCCGAGACGGGCCGATTCCCTGCGGTCGCCGCATATCCGCTGTTTCCCAGCGGTAGGAAGCACCTTGGTGGCAATCTGCTCACCGGCAGATACGCAAAGCAGAGGCACGCAGCCGGAGGTGCACGTCCCGTGGCGTCCAATGTCAATCCCACCGTCCGGCGACGCCGGCTGGGCCAGGAGTTGCGCCGGCTCCGCGAGCTCAAGGGCATGACGGCCGAAGAGGTCGCCGAGCGGTTGCTCGTCTCCCAGTCGAAGATCAGCCGTCTGGAGAACGGCCGCCGCAGCATCAGCCAGCGCGACGTCCGCGACCTGTGCGGCGTGTACGAGGTCGAGGACCAGCGGGTCGTCGACTCCCTGATGCAAATGGCCAAGGATTCGCGCCAGCAAGGCTGGTGGCACGCCTTCGGCGACATCCCGTACAGCGTCTACATCGGCTTGGAGACGGACGCGGCGAGCCTCCGCGTCTATGAGTCGCTCATCGTCCCGGGCCTGCTGCAGACGCGTGACTACGCGCAGGCAGTCATCGAGGGGATGTGGCCGGAAGCCACTGCGAGCGAGGTCGACAAGCGCATCCAGATTCGTCTGAAGCGTCAAGACCGCCTCACCGATCCCATCAACCCGCTCCGCTTCTGGGCAGTGATCGACGAGGCCCTGCTCCGCCGTGTGGTCGGGAGCCGGCAGATCATGCATGACCAGCTCGAACACCTGGCTCAGTTGAGCGAGATGCCGCACGTCACTCTCCAGGTTCTGCCCTATGCCGTCGGGGCGCACCCCGGCATGTACGGCAAATTCGCCATCCTGGAGTTCCAGGACGCAATGGATGCCAGTGTGGTCTATCTGGAGGGGGTCACCAGCGACCTCTACCTGGAGAAGCCGAACGACGTCCAGAGTTATGCAGTGATGTACGAACACCTGCGTGCTCAGGCACTGAACGCCGAACAGTCACGGGATTTCATCCACAAAGTCGCGGAGAGTTACCAGCTGTGACAGCTGAGACGAAGGACCGCACATCATACACCTGAAGAAGTACACGTAAAGAGACCCCGATGGGTTGCGCCATCCGGATGAGTGAACGCCCC